>JBMSSY010000082.1:0-6587 GCA_049424605.1 Candidatus Methylopumilus sp. | reverse complement strand
AGATAAGCTGGCAAAGTGGCAACTAGAGTCTTACCTTCACCAGTACGCATTTCAGCAATCTTGCCCGCATTTAGCACCATACCGCCGATTAATTGCACATCAAAATGGCGCATTTGCAGAACGCGACGACCACCTTCACGCACCACTGCAAAGGCTTCTGGTAAAAGTTGATCTAGCGTTTCGCCTGCTTGAAAGCGGCTTTTGAAGGCTTCTGTTTTTGCACGTAGCTGCTCATCGCTAAGCGCCTGCATTTCAGGCTCAAGGGCATTAATCGCCGCCACTTGCGCAAAATATTGCTTCACTAGGCGATCATTACGACTGCCGAATACTTTTCTAAAAAGCTTGGATAACATAGAGTGACACCAACTTTCCGCTATGCGGAACCCTCTTAACGGTTGACTTAAAAATAATTAATCAAAATAAACTGTTGCGATTTTACCATAATCAAGCCGCCTCTCGGCAGCCATTACAATCACAGTTAAAACACGAATAGTCATGCAAACGATATAATACGCAACTGTGACAATACAAAACTTTTTAATTCCATTGGTGCGAGGTATTAAATTTGCAATTAATCAATGCAATACTTAAAAACAGCGCACTTTCAACACTGGCAGAAAAAGCCCAAGCGCTGAATGTTGCCCAAAAAATATGGCACGAGGCTGTTCCAGCGCCACTTAAATCTTGCACGCAAGCTGGCAGCATTCAACACAAGCGTTTAACCATTTTTGCTGAAAATGGCGCTGTTGCCGCCAAAATTAAGCTGTTACTTCCCAGCTTACTCAGCAAGCTGCAAAAACAGGGGCTTGAAATCACCTCAATCCGCGTTCAAGTACAAGTGCAATCCAAAGCAGAAAAAGCCAGCAAACCCTCACGCCACTTAAGTGAAAGCGCATCTAAAAGCGTGCAATCTCTCGCTCAGCAATTAGAAGGCACCGCATTGGGCGATGCTTTAACAAGGCTGTCTAAACACACTTAAAAAAAGCCACACCAGTGGCTTTTTTTAATCAGTATCTGCAAGCCGCTTTTAATTACTTGGCGCGGGCAACACTGGCTAGGATTTCGGCTTTGGCGGCATCAACACCTTGCCATTGACCAACTTTTACCCATTTGCCTTTTTCTAAATCTTTGTAATGTTCAAAGAAGTGCGCAATCGGCGCCAACTGGAACTCTGGAATATCAAGATAGCTCTGAACATTTTTATATTGTGGGCAGATTTTATCAACTGGCACTGCTAACACTTTAGCGTCCATGCCTGACTCATCTTCCATCATTAATACACCAATCGCACGGCAACGAATCACCACACCTGGTTGTAATGGAATAGGCGTAATCACCAACACATCGGTTGGATCGCCATCTTCTGACAGTGTTTGCGGAATATAGCCATAGTTGCATGGGTAATGCATAGAAGTACCCATAAAGCGATCCACAAATATCGCGCCTGACTCTTTGTCTACTTCAAACTTGATTGGTTCGCCACGCATGGGGATTTCAATAATGACGTTAAAATCATTGGGAACATCTTTGCCCGCAGGCACATTACTTAATGACATCGTTTTTCCTTAAGCTGTTTTTTAAAAAATTATAACAATGATGAAAATTTTAATGTTTTAGGATCATAAGCAGACATCACCCCAGTTTCAATATCGAAATACCAACCGTGTAATGTTAATGTGCCCGCATCTATTCTTTCCTTGATAAAAGGAAAGGTAGCAAGATTCTCAAGCGAAACAATAATCCCTGCCAACTCACACTGACAAGCCATTTCAGCAGGGCTTGCATTGGGAAAATCAGCTTTAACGCGACGATAAGCGTGGCTGGCCATACTGACCCAAGGGCGGATAAACTCGCCTGCCACTCCCTCTGGCACACCTTCTGTCAGGGCTTTAATCCCGCCACATTGTCTATGCCCCATCACCATAATATGACGAACATCCAAGCCGCATACGCCAAACTCCAGTGCCGCGCTGACGCCGTGGTATCCGCCCCCTTTTTCATAGGGTGGCACCAAATTGGCAACATTACGCACCACGAATAGATCGCCAGGCTTTGCATCCATCACAATCGCTGGATCTACCCTAGAATCAGAGCATGCAATAATCATGGTGCTTGGATTTTGGCCTTGGCTTAACTCACCAAATAGCGGCGTGTCGCCCGCGAAGTAATTTTCGTGAAAGCGTTCGTAACCTGCAACAAATTGATCAATATTACTCATGCGTTTATTTCTCTTTTATCTGCTCGCGACATTCAGTCACGATTGCATCAGGAATCATCTTTAAGGCCAAATAGACCAATAAGGGCACAAGCACTAAATCATCCAATTGACCAATCACTGGAATAAAATCAGGGATAAAATCAAAAGGCATTAATGCATAGCCTATCGCTAACCCCAACAAAATCTTTGCGATGACTGGCGTTTTTGGATGACGTAAAACCAGTCGATAAACTTCAAACTCTTGCTTTAACTGTACTGCAATTTTCTTAAGGCGGTTTAGCATTGAACACTAAACGATTAAATCCTGACCTGTCAGCTTGATATAAGCTTCACGATATTTTTCACTGGTTTTTGCTGCAACATCGTCAGGCAATACAGGCGCTGGCGGTGTTTTATTCCAGCCTGAAGCCTCCAGCCAATCACGCACATATTGCTTATCAAAACTAGGTGGATTTTTACCCACCGCATATTGATCCGCAGGCCAAAAACGTGAGGAATCTGGGGTTAATACTTCATCAATCAGATAAAGCTCACCAGCCGCATCTAAGCCAAATTCAAATTTTGTGTCTGCGATAATAATACCGCGGGTTAAGGCGTATTCAGCCGCTTCTTGATATAAACGAATACTGATATTCGCAACTTTTTCAGCTAAAGCTGGACCCAAAAGCGCTGCACATTTTTCCAAGCTGATGTTTTCATCATGATCGCCCACATCGGCCTTGCTTGATGGGGTAAAAATAGGCGCGGCTAACTTTGAGGCCTCTTGTAACCCACTTGGTAGCGGAATACCACAAACTGTGCCCTCGGCTTGATATTCCTTCCAGCCGCTGCCCACCAAATAACCACGCACGATTGCCTCAATTGGCAAGGGCTTGAGTTTTTTAACCACCAAAGCACGTTTACCTAACTGGGCTTTTTCAGCAGGGTCGCTAACCACTGAGTCGGGGTCTATTCCTGTCAGATGGTTAGGAACAATATGGCCTAACTTAGCAAACCAAAAATTGGCGATTTGCGTCAAAATCGCCCCTTTATCTTGAATAGGGGTTGGCAAAATCACGTCAAATGCCGAAAGCCTATCGGTGGCAATCAACAACATTGTATTAGCATCAATATCATAAATATCACGCACCTTACCCTGATGGAGTAATGGCAAGCTTTTGATACTTGATTGCGTCAGCGTATTAGACAATGCAGTTTCCTAACAATAAGGTTTAACAAAGACCTGATTCAAGAGCTAGTTAGCTCAACAAAAAATTAGCTTAACAGGCATTAAAGCGAACAAAAAAAGCCACTCGGCGTATTGAGCAATGCTGTGGATTATACCTTAAGTGTGTTGCTCTCTAAAAATCGCGCAGATCAAACAGCGCGTGCTGGCTAAGCAAAAGCAGCCAGCCAACGTGAGCAGAGATTAACTATCCTCGCTGCTCTAAGATTTCGACAGCAGGCAGTTTTTTGCCTTCCAAAAACTCTAAAAAAGCACCGCCAGCAGTAGAAATATAAGAGACTTGATCATAAATATTATATTTCTGAATGGCTGCAATGGTGTCTCCGCCACCAGCCAAGGTAAAGGCCTTAGTCTTGGCGATAGCCATGGCAATGGCTTTGGTGCCTTCACCAAATTGGTCAAATTCAAACACGCCAAAGGGGCCATTCCAAACCACGGTACCTGCTTTCATAATGATGTCAGCCAGCTCTTGTGCAGACTGAGGACCAATATCAAAAATCATATCATCTGGCGCAATTTCATCAGCCGATTTAATCACTGCTGGCTCATGCGCATCAAAGTGCTTGCCTGTGACCAAATCCACGGCAATCGGCACTGCCGCGCCACGCGCAGCCATTTTATTAATCAAAGCACGAGCGGTTGGTAGCAAGTCATCTTCACACAACGAATGGCCAATTTCATGTCCTGTCGCTTTTAAAAAGGTATTGGCAATCCCGCCGCCAACCACCAATTGATCTACTTTTTCAGACAAACTTTCCAGCACTGTGAGCTTGGTAGAAACTTTAGAGCCGCCCACAATCGCCACCATAGGACGGGCTGGATTTAAAAGCGCCTGTGTTAATGCTTCTAGCTCTTGAGTCAACAAAATACCCGCTGCGGCAACGCTAGCGAATTTCGCTACGCCGTAAGTTGAGGCTTCAGCGCGATGTGCGGTGCCAAACGCATCCATCACAAACACGTCACAAAGCTTGGCATAAGCCTGTGCTAGGGCATCAGCATTCTTTTTTTCACCAACATTAAAGCGGCAATTCTCTAGCAGCACCAGCTCACCAGCAGACACCTCAAAATTACCATCTACCCAATCTTTGATTAAGCGTACAGGCTTGCCTAACTTGCTGGCAATTACTTCGGCGACAGGTTTAAGCGAATTTTCTTCTGAATAGACACCTTCTTCTGGGCGGCCTAAATGTGAGGTGACCATTACCTTAGCACCCGCATTCATCGCAAACGCGATGGTTGCCATTGATGCAGTAATACGCGCATCTGAAGTCACTTTGCCATCTTTAACAGGTACATTTAAGTCAGCGCGAATCAAAACGCGTTGACCCGACAAATCTAAATCAGTCATTTTAATGATGGACATCATGACTCCTTAAGCAATGTGCTGTGCAAGACGTAACATATTGCAGGTATAACCGTACTCGTTGTCATACCAAGCAACCACTTTAACAAAAGTTGGATCAAGCGCGATGCCTGCTTCAGCGTCAAACACTGTCGCACAGGCGGCACCACGAAAATCTGTTGAAACGACTTTGTCTTTGGTAAATCCCAAAACGCCTTTTAAGGGGCCTGATTCAGAAGCCGCTTTCATGGCAGCGACAATTTGCTCATAGGTGGTTGCTGTGTTTAATTCACAAGTTAAATCCACCACAGACACATCAGAAACTGGCACACGGAAAGCCATGCCTGTGAGTTTTTTATTTAATGCAGGAATCACTTTGCCAACGGCTTTTGCTGCGCCAGTGGAAGAAGGAATGATGTTTTCTAAAATACCACGACCGCCGCGCCAATCCTTGTTAGAAGGGCCATCAACAGTGAGTTGTGAAGCGGTTGTGGCATGCACAGTTGTCATCAAACCACGCTTAATACCAAAGGCATCATTGATGACCTTGGCAATAGGCGCTAAAGCGTTGGTGGTGCATGAGGCCGCAGAAACAATGGCTTGCCCCTGATATTCGTCATGATTGACGCCATAAACAAACATGGGGGTATCGTCTTTGGGTGGCGCTGATTGCACCACTTTTTTCGCGCCCACCGCAATATGCTTTTGACAGCTTTCTTTAGTCAAAAATACGCCTGTACATTCTAGGACTACATCTACACCTACCGCGCCCCAGTTAAGAAGTTCTGGATTTCTTTCTGAGGTAAGTAGAATTTTTTTACCGTTGACAAGCAAGTAGCCATCTTGATATTCAATTGTGCCTTTAAACGGGCCATGCACCGAATCGTACTTGGCCATATACACCAGATATTCAGGGTCTTGTGTACCATTAATTGCCACCACTTCAATATTTTCAAAATCTTGAAATGCCGCACGCAAAGCCATACGGCCAATACGACCAAATCCATTGATGCCTACTTTAATTGTCATGTTGATTACCTTAGTTTTACAAACAAAAAGGGAGCCAAAAAATACAGGCTCCCTTGGTCTAGCTTACTTCAATAATTACAGTACTGACTTAACAGTTTTCACTACGTTTTCAACAGTGAAACCGAAGTGCTTCATCAATACGCCACCTGGTGCAGATTCACCAAATGTGTCGATACCAACAACCGCGCCTTCTAAGCCAACATATTTGCGCCAGAAGTCAGGATGAGCAGCCTCAACAGCCACGCGTTTAACGCCTGGTGTTAAAACGCTGTCACGATAAGCTTTATCTTGACGGTCAAATACATTGCTTGATGGCATTGAAACCACACGTACTTTGGTACCCGCAGCATTCAATTCAGCAGCCGCTTTAATCGCCAAATCAAGCTCTGAACCGTTAGCAATAATAATCACATCAGCTTTACCAGCAACATCAGAGAACACATAAGCACCCTTACGGATAAGGTCAAAGTGCGCAGTGTCATGTTTGATACCAGGCACGTTTTGACGGCTTAATACCAAGCTTGATGGGCCATCATGACGCTCAACGGCTGAAACCCAAGCAACCGCAGTTTCTGTTGAGTCAGCTGGACGCCATACATCCATACGAGGAATATAACGTAGGCCAGATGTATTTTCGACTGGTTGGTGAGTTGGACCGTCTTCACCTTGACCGATAGAGTCATGGGTTAATACAGCAACCGTGCGTTGTTTCATCAATGCAGCCATACGCAATGCGCTCTTAGCGTAGTCTGAGAACATGTGGAATGTACCGC
>JBMSSY010000081.1:0-6692 GCA_049424605.1 Candidatus Methylopumilus sp. | reverse complement strand
AGAAAGCAATCTCGAATATCCCAATCAGGTTGGGCTTACGCTCGACCAAGAATTGGCACCCGTTGCGGCAAGCGAAGAGCCATTGCCGCCCGCCATTCCCAAGCCCGACGTGCGTATCAAACTACGCATGAGCAAAAGCATCAACAACTTTGATGCGCTCAACACACCCAGTCCAAGCACAACAGAAATTGATCCGCTGAGCTTTAAAAAAGAAGCCGATGCCGAAAACACCATGATTGAAAATGGCGCGGTGATTATCGAAGGCGATAGACTGGAGGTGCAACAGGGTCGCACCATCACTTCATTAGGCAATGCATCCCTCAAAGCTGGCGGCAATGTGATCTTGGGTGACCGCATTGAATATGATGAGCAAAACCGCATGACACACTCAGCACGCAACGCCTCGATTGAAAGCAATGATAGCTTGGTCAAAGGCCCTAGCTTCCATCTCAATATTGATGACAGCACTGGTGAAATGCCACATGCCTCATTCTTTATGTATAAGCCGCTAATGAAAATTTCACCCTTGGGCAGCTTGGGTGAAAAGCTTTATGGGCAAAACCCAGCAATCAATAACGATCTGCTATCTGGCGTGGTTGATAAGAGCATGAAGCCAGTCAATGGCGAGACACAAGTGGTGTTAACTGGCGACAATAACGAAAATGCCGAACCCAAAAAAATCAGCTCGCGTGGCGATGCAGCTATGTTATTTTTTGAGGGCGAGTCTAAAAAGCGGCTACTCAAATCGCGCTACACCACTTGTGAAGCTGACTCAGACGATTGGTATATTAAATCTGGCCAACTCAAAATAGACGATGAGACCAAAACCGCTGTGGCGACCAATGCAACCGTAGAGTTCAAGGGCGTGCCAATTTTATATACGCCTTGGATTAACTTTCCTTATGCGAACCAACGTAAATCAGGCTTGCTAGCCCCCACTTGGGGCACCACAACTAAAAGCGGTTTTGAGCTACTAACGCCCTTCTATTGGAATATTTCACCCAATATGGATGCAACGCTAGCTACGCGCTATTTGAGTAAACGTGGTTTGCAATACCAAAGTGAGTTCCGCTATTTAGAGGATAACTTTTCAGGCATTGATAATATTGAGTATTTGCCATCAGACAACGCCAGCAGTAAAGACCGTTACTTTGCTAAAGTCAAACATCAGCAAAACTTTGGTAATGGCTGGTCAGGCGGCGTAGATCTTCAAAAGGTCTCAGATGACCAATACTTTTCAGACTTATCAACACACATTATCACCACCAGTCAGGTTAACTTACTGCAACAAGCCAGTCTGAATTACGCAGGTGATGTATGGCAATTTGGCGCGTTGGCGCAAAAATATCAAACCTTGGATAAGGTGTCCTACCCCTATCAACGCATGCCGCAACTGACGCTAAGCGGTAGCAAAGATTGGGATTGGGGAACGGCGCGCATTCAAAATCAATTAACCCGATTTGAGTCTGACCCCAACTCAAGCTTGCCAGTAAAAGCTGGTACACGCTTTAGCACTTACCCAAGCATTAGCATGCCAATGACCAGACCTTATGGCTACATCACCCCCAAAATTGGTGTCAGCTTTACAAGCTATAGTTTAGACAGCATAGACCCTGCTGATGCCTCCAGCTATGACAAAACAGCTAGTCGCACGCTACCTATTTTTAGCCTAGACAGTGGCTTGTTTTTTGAGCGTGACACGCATATTGTCAGCCGCAATTACACTCAAACATTAGAGCCAAGACTGTTCTACGTTTATATCCCATATCAAGATCAATCACGCTTACCAGTATTTGATTCTGGCTTAACGGATTTGAATATGGGCACTTTGTTTATTGAAAACCAGTACGCTGGCAATGACCGCATCAACAACGCGAATCAATTAAGTATGTCTATCAGCTCACGCATGATTGACTCCGATACTGGCGAACAACGTTTGGCAGCATCCATTGGGCAACGCTTTTATTTTGAAAACCAAAAAGTCGGCTTGCCTACAGAAGTATTCCGCTCAGGCGCAAGCTCAGATATTGTAGCGGCGGCTACCGCACGTTTAATCAACAAATGGAATATTGATGCGGCTTGGCAATACAACACCGACAATAATGAAACCATTAAAGGCAATATCGGCGCGCGATACAACCCTGAGCCTGGCAAAATACTTAACTTAAGCTATCGTTTTACTAAGGACAATTTAGAACAAATCAATGCTTCAAGCCAATGGCCTTTAGGCAATAGCTATTACGCCTTAGCCCGCATGAACTACTCTCTGCGTGAAAAAAACATGATTGAAGGTCTAGCTGGTATTGAATACGATGCTGGTTGCTGGCAATCACGCTTTGTTCTGCAACGCGTGCAAACAGCAACCTCTAATGCCAACTACGCAATATTTTTCCAATTAGAACTTGGCGGAATGGCCTCAATTGGTTCAAATCCGCTACAATTGATTAACCGCAACATCCCAGGCTATAAGAGCAGCGGCCTACTCCCTGATAATTACCGACAACTATATAATGAGTAATATGCAAAACACATCTATCCTCAAACAAGCTTTCGCATTACTAATCACTCTATTTCTGTTGGGTTCACTAGCGCTGACTGAGCAAGCCAAGTCAGCCGAAATCGTCAAAATGGATAGAATTGTTGCGATTGTTGACCAAGTCGTGATTACCGAAAATGAACTGGCTGACCGTGTCAAAACGGTGACCGCTCAGCTAGAGAAGCAAGGCACTGAGTTGCCGCCACCAGAAATCCTAGAAAAACAAATACTAGAGCGCATGATTAATGATCGTCTGCAACTGCAATTTGCCGCTCAAACTGGCCTAAAAATCGATGACAATCAACTCGATAAAACCATAGAGCGGATTGCTGAACAAAACAAGATGGATATCCCTAGCTTCAAAAAAGCTTTATTGGATGACGGCATTCAATACAGAAAATTTAGAGAAGATATCCGCAATGAAATCACCTTGGCACGTTTACGTGAACGCGAAGTAGATAATCGTATCAATATTACTGAATCAGAAATTGATAGTTTTATCGCCATGCAAGCCGCTTCCAACAGTTCAGATGAGTTTGAAATTTCACATATTTTGATTCGTGCTGGCGAAGATACCAAGCCAGAGGACTTAAAAAAATTACGCGCAAAAGCTGAAGATGCTTTAGCGCAACTGCAAGCAGGCAAAGACTTTGCCAAAATTTCAGCAAGTTTTTCTGATGCCCCTAACGCACTGGAAGGCGGCAGTTTGGGTTGGAAAAACGGCTCTCAAATCCCCGCGCTGTTTCTTGAAGCCTTAAAGCCACTTAAAGCAGGTGAGCTCAGCCCAATTCTTCGCAGCCCAAATGGTTTTCATATTTTAAAAGTCACCAATCGTCGCGGCGGCACATCACCGCTAGTCATCAGCCAAACTCATGTACGTCATATTCTGATTAAGTTAAGTGAAATCGTTTCTGAAAAAGACGCGATGGCACGCATGGTGAGCATTAAAGAACGTCTAGACCATGGTGATAAATTTGAGGATCTAGCACGTCAATTCTCTGATGATGGCTCTGCAAAAAGCGGGGGCGACTTATCTTGGGTCAACCCTGGCGACACCGTGCCTGAATTTGAGAAAGCGATGAACGCGCTTGCCCCTGGAGAAACCAGTGGCATCATCAAAACCCAATTTGGTCTGCACATCTTGCAAGTGATTGAGCGCCGCAATCAAGATATGTCTAAAGAAGCTGCGCGCATCAAAGCCAGACAAGAAATTCGCGCTAGAAAATCTGATGAAGCCTACCAAGACTGGGTTCGGGAGCTGCGTGACCGCGCTTTTGTTGAGCTGAGACTTGAAGACAAATACTAAGGCAGTGGCCAATCCTTTAGCGCGCATCGCTATCACCGCAGGCGAACCAGCAGGCATAGGTTTAGACTTATGTGTAATGCTGGCTCACCAAGCCATTGCGGCGAACCTCGTGGTGATTGCTGACCAACAGGCTTTGCTTGAGCGCGCAAGAGCGCTCAACATTCCTCTCGAGATTCAAGCCTATCAGCCCGCAAAAAATCAAACCCAGCATGCTGGCAAAGGCCAACTCAGCGTTTTACACCACCCAACTGCTCAGCCAGTTATCGCAGGCAAACTGGATAAAGCCAACAGTATTTACGTGCTAGAAACTTTAACAAGCGCAATCAAGGGCTGCCAACAAAATATGTTTGATGCCATGGTGACCGCACCCATCCACAAAGGCATCATCAATCAAGCTGGTGTGAACTTTAGTGGGCACACCGAGTTTCTGGCGGAGCAAACCCATACCCAACAAGTAGTGATGATGCTGGTTGGCGGCGGCATGCGGGTTGCACTGGCAAGCACGCATTTACCACTGAGCAAGGTCAGTGCGGCGATTAACGCTGAAAGCTTGACCAATACTATCCGCATTTTACATGCTGACCTGATACAAAAATTTGGCATCCAAGATCCGCATATTATGGTGGCTGGGCTTAACCCTCATGCAGGTGAAGGTGGCTATTTAGGCGATGAAGAAATCAACACCATTAGCCCTGTGTTAGAAAAGCTACGCCAAGCTGGCATCAAGCTCACAGGGCCAATGCCAGCCGACACCATGTTCTCGCAGCAGAATATCGCGCACTGCGATGCTTTTTTAGCCATGTATCACGATCAAGGCCTAGCTGTGATCAAATATGCAAGCTTTGGCGAAGGCGTAAATGTCACCCTAGGGTTGCCGATTATTCGTACCTCGGTTGACCACGGCACTGCGCTAGATTTAGCGGGCAAAGGCAATATTGAAATCGGCAGTTTGCTAGCCGCCATCAAGCTAGCGATTGAGCTAGCGCACACTAAAAACCAGCCTACCTCATGAAACATATTGCAAAAAAGCGCTTCGGCCAAAATTTTCTGACTGACCAAGGGGTCATTCATAGTTTGGTCGAGGCGATTTCACCTAAGCCCGAGGACTTAATGGTAGAAATCGGTCCAGGCTTAGGCGCGCTGACTCAGCCACTACTCAAAAAACTGAATCACCTGCATGTGGTTGAAATTGACCGCGATATTATTAGCTGGATGCAAAGTTTTTACCCTAAAGAAAAACTCACCATCCACAATGCCGACGCACTCAAGTTTAACTTTGCTGAGCTTGCCAGCTTAAGCCCTGACCACAAAATTCGCGTTACAGGAAATTTGCCGTACAACATCTCCACGCCAATTTTGTTTCATTTATTGAGCAATATCGACAGCATTATCGACATGCATTTTATGTTGCAAAAAGAAGTGGTCGAACGCATGGTGGCCGCGCCATCCACATCAGAATACGGCAGGCTGTCGGTAATGCTGCAATACCGACTTAAAATGGAATACTTGATTACCGTGCCTCCAGAGGCTTTTGACCCTGCGCCTAAAGTAGAGTCAGCTTTTGTCAGATGCGTACCACACAGCAGTCTGCCGCACCCCGCTAAAAATGAAGCTTTATTTGCCAAAATCGTCACAGCGGCTTTTGGTCAGCGCCGCAAAACTTTGCGCAATACGCTAAAAGGCTATTTAGACGATGCTGGTTTTAATGCACTTCACTTAGACTCTGGACTCAGAGCAGAAAATTTATCAATGGCACAATTTGTTGCCATTGCAAACTTTCTGGCCTGATATAATTCATCCCCATCAATGCAAACAACCCATATCATCAGGAGATTAACATGCGTGTAATTCTGCTCGGCGCACCTGGCGCAGGCAAAGGCACTCAAGCCACTTTTATCAAAGAAAAATTCAATATCCCACAAATCTCAACAGGTGATATGTTGCGCGCAGCGGTTAAAGCAGGCACACAGTTAGGCTTAGAAGCAAAAAGCTATATGGATAGTGGCGGCTTAGTGCCTGACGCAGTGATTATTGGCTTAGTGTCTGAACGCATTAAACAAGCAGACTGTGCCAATGGCTTTTTGTTTGACGGTTTCCCACGCACCATTCCTCAAGCTGAAGCCATGAAAGCGGCTGGCGTTGATATCGACTATGTGGTTGAAATTGACGTGCCTGATGAGGCTATCGTAGAGCGCATGAGCGGTCGCCGTTCACACCCTGCTAGTGGTCGCACTTATCACGTTAAATTCAACCCACCCAAAGTAGCGGGTAAAGATGACATCACAGGTGAAGACCTTGTGCAACGCGATGACGACAAAGAAGAGACCGTATTAAAACGTCTAGAGGTTTATCATAGCCAAACTAAACCATTGGTAAACTACTACGTAAGCTGGGCAAAAAGCGGCGCGGCTGGCGCACCTAAACATGTATTCGTGTCTGGGCTTGGTGAAATGAACAGCATACGCGACCAGATTTTTGCTGCATTAAAATCAAGCTAGTGCCACAAAAAACCACTAGCTTTTGACAACGGCTCGCCAAACCAATAAAATGGCGGGCTTGCTTAAACGCAAGTTAACAAGATGGTGATGTAGCTCAGCTGGTTAGAGCGCAGGATTCATAAAACAATCCTGCATCATCCTCAAAGCCTTATCTGTAGCCATTCTAAGACTTCTAAACAACGTTAGTTACACAAAACTAGCACAGTTTAGAGGGTTTGATGGCTACTATCACTAAGACCAAATTCAACACTTATCGAGTTCAAATCAGGCGTGCAGGCCTACCCCCAATCTATCAGTCTTTCAAAACAAAAGAACAAGCACTTGCTTGGGTCAGAAAAACTGAATATGAGTT
>JBMSSY010000080.1:0-6758 GCA_049424605.1 Candidatus Methylopumilus sp. | reverse complement strand
TTGGCAAATCTCCAATATGAATGGCGGCACAGGTGCAACTAATGTGGTGCCTGGCGAAGTGGAGATTTTATTTAACTTTCGTTTTTCAACCGCCAGCACTGAGCAAAATCTCAAAGAGCGTGTGTACGCCATTTTGGATAAGCATGAACTTGATTACGATTTGGTTTGGGAATATTCGCCACCTTACATCACGCCTAAAGGCAATTTGGTCGAGGCGATTTCCGCTGCGATTGAACAAAGTTATGGCGTAACTCCTGAACTATCCACCACTGGCGGCACATCGGATGGGCGATTTATTGCCGACATTTGCCAGCAAGTGATTGAATTTGGCCCTCTCAACGCCACCATACACAAACTCAATGAATGTGTTGCGGTAGCCGATATTGAGCCACTCAAAGATACTTATCGCATCACCCTTGAAAAGCTTTTACTCGTTTAAGGAAAGCAAGACCAAAATATGACACCTCATCACATCAC
This sequence comes from Candidatus Methylopumilus sp., assembly GCA_049424605.1. Taxonomy (GTDB): domain Bacteria; phylum Pseudomonadota; class Gammaproteobacteria; order Burkholderiales; family Methylophilaceae; genus Methylopumilus_A. The sequence continues at coordinate 6,281 of JBMSSY010000080.1, read as the reverse complement.
CGAAACATTGCTCACTATTCGCGATTGGATACGTTTTAGCATGAGCCGTTTGGAGCAGGCTGAGGTGTTTTTTGGTCATGGCACAGACAATGCCTACGACGAAAGCGTTTGGCTGGTGATGAGCGCGCTGCATTTACCGCTAGATACGCTGGATAATTTTTTAGATGCACGCATCACTAAAGATGAAGCCAAGCATTTGGCACACCTGATTGAGCGCCGCGTCACAGAGCGCGTTCCAACCGCTTACTTGCTGCGTGAAGCTTGGTTAAGAGGCTTTAAATTTTATGTAGATGAACGGGTGATAGTGCCACGCTCATTTATCGCCGAGCTATTAGAAAATGGCTTGCACCCTTGGATTGAATATCAAGAAATGGTAGAAAGTGCCGCTGATATTTGCACAGGGAGCGGATGTTTGGGTGTATTGCTGGCCCACGCTTTTCCTAATGCGGCAGTGGACGTGATTGATATTTCTGCCGATGCGATTGCGGTTGCCAATATCAACATTAAAAACTACGGCTTAGAAGAACAAGTCACAGCCGTGCAGTCGGATATGTTCAGCGCGCTGGCTGGCAAAACTTATGATTTGATTATCAGCAACCCGCCTTATGTCGATGCGCCATCTATGGCTTTGCTACCCAAAGAGTATCGCAATGAACCACAAATTGCGCTTGGCAGCGGAACTGATGGCCTAGACCACACCCACACTTTACTCAAACAAGCGGGGCAGCACCTCAATGATGGCGGTTTACTGATCGTCGAAATCGGCCACAACCGTGATGCGTTGCTCGCCGCTTATCCTGATGTGCCATTTACATGGCTAGAAGTAGAGTCGGGCAATCAGTTCGTGTTTTTACTCAGCAAAGAACAGTTGCCCGCTTAAGCCCAAGGCCTGATAGGCATTAGGGCTTAAAGGCTTAAGATTTAGCGCGTTTAGGTGGTTTCTCGCCCGCTTTAACAACATCTGTACCTTGGCGAATACGGCGATTGGCAGGCTTTTTAGGCGCTGAAGTTTTCCCAGATCCACGGCGTTTATCACGCGCAAAATCAGCTTGATCTAATTTTTCTTTGTCGCTAGCCGCACGCTCAGAAGATTTTCTATCCACCGAATTAGTGCCACGGCTCTTACGTTGCGTACCTGTCAAGGTTTCAGCCAAACTTGGTGGCGCATTACGCTCATAATGACTCTGCCGCTCGCTCTTATTGCGCTCATTCGCCGCAATACGCTCACGCGCTTCACGTTTAGGTTTTGGGGTAAATGCAGTGCCTAGCTTATCTTTTTCACGCCCTGTTAGCTGGCGTAATGGCGCGCTAGGCGTAGGCAAACCTGCCCACTCCAGCAAACCGATGACTTCTTTGGGTGACAGTTCAAGCATCATGCCGCGCTTTAAACGCGGTGGTAGATTCACTGGGCCAAAACGCACGCGCATTAAACGGCTGACAGGGGTTAAAAACGCCTCAAACAAACGACGCACTTCGCGATTACGGCCTTCGGTCAACACCACCTGATACCAGTGATTAGAGCCTTCGCCACCTTGTGGATTAATAATATCAAAATTAGCAGGGCCGTCATCCAGCTCTATCCCCACTCTTAATTGCGCTAACTGCTCATCGCTTAATTCACCAAAAATACGCACTGCGTATTCACGTTCAACGCCATAACGTGGATGCATAAAGTGGTTAGCTAATTCACCTGAGGTCGTAAAGATTAACAAGCCTGAGGTATTAATATCCAAGCGACCAATGGCAATCCATTTAGCGCCACGCACTTTAGGCAGTTTGTCGAATACGCTGGCACGACCTTCTGGGTCGTCTTGGCTGACAATTTCGCCTTCTGGTTTATGATAAATCAACACTTTTGCCAATTCAGGCTCAAACGGCAAACGCACTGGGCGGCTATCTACACGCACAATATCTTGCTCGGTGACACCAGCCCCTTGTGTCGCCACCTGCCCGTTAATCGTTACTCGACCACTGGCAATTAAGGCTTCCATATCACGACGAGAGCCTAAACCAGCTAAAGCCAATAGCTTGTGTAAGCGCTGTGTAGGTAATGCTGGCGCGTCAGGGTCTGCCGCGATAGGCGTAAAGTTGGTGCTTGGACGTTTGATGGTGCGCTGTGGATCACGCTGTTGCTTAAAAGGACGAGCCATGTTGGATATTTCAATAATGGAATAGCGCTAATTTTACCGCAGATTGCTAGGCTAAATATTTTAATTAGTTTGGCTATCGTGATGATCGGCAAAATCAAGTTGCTTGGCAGATGCTGTCAAAGGATTATCCATGGCCTCATCCTCCCCCAAAGTTTGCTCAACAAACACTTCCATGGCAGGTAAATCAGCTAAAGACTTGAGATTTAAATCATCTAAAAAGGTTTTCGTTGTTGCGTATAAAGAGGGACGACCAGGCACATCACGTTGCCCCACCACATCAATCCAATCACGCTCTTGCAATTGGCGTATGGTATTAGGGTTGACGGCAACGCCGCGCAAGTCCTCAATATCGCCGCGAGTGACTGGCTGACGGTAAGCAATAATCGCCAAGGTTTCCATCGCCGCACGCGAGTAGCGTTGTGGCCTTTCTGGGTTGAGCCTAGACAGAAAAGGCGCTAACTCCAATATGGCTTGAAAGCGCCAACCGCTGGCTACTTGCACTAATTCCATACTATGCGGATGACGTGTCTGCCAATCCTGCTTAAGCTCGTCCAGCAACATACGTAAAGTGGCACGCTCTACACGCTCAGAAAATAAGCGCAACATATCATCCAAAGACAAAGGCTTGGGGCTAGTCAACAATGCGGCTTCTAGCAAGGCTTTCATCTGAGCAATATTGTGTGATTCCATCATGATTGGCTTTGACTCATTTGCAAATAGATAGGGCTAAAAGCGGCTTGCTGGGTGATTTTAACCAAACCTTCACGCGCTAATTCTAATATCGCTAGAAAGCAAACCACCAGCTTAGGAATGCCATCAGCTTGCACATCAAATAAAGCAGAAAACTCCATCATCTTGTGCGCTTTTAATTGGCGCAAAATATGGCTCATATGTTCGCGTACCGATAGCTCAGACTTGCCCACTTTGTGATGCGCATAATGATTGGCGCGCTTGAGTACATTTTGCCAAGCCAGCAATAAATCTTCCATGGCGACTTGCGGCGCTTGCACCTCAACAATTTGCTCAAAATAAGCTTGAGCCACCATTAAATCCACCCCTACTTGCGGCAAATCATCCAGCTTTTGCGCCACCAGTTTAATGGCCTCATACTCCATCAAACGCCGCACCAACTCTGCTCGCGGGTCATCTTCGCTCACTAATTCAGTTGGCTTGGGTAACAACATACGCGATTTAATTTCAATCAACATGGCTGACATCAGCAAATAATCTGCCGCCAGCTCTAATTTAATCGCCTGCATTTTTTCGACATAGCCCATATATTGGCGAGTTAACTCTGCCATAGGAATATCTAAAATATCGAGATTGTGTTTGCGGATGAGATAAAGCAATAAATCTAGCGGCCCTTCAAAGGCCTCCAGATAAACTTCTAATGCATCAGGTGGGATATATAAATCATGGGGAAGCGAGCTAATCGCCTCCCCGTGTAGACGTGGTTCAGTATGTTGCTTAAGTGGTGTAGCGAGGCTAGTCACAGATTATGAGTAACTCAAACCCATGACTTCACGGACTTCACGCATGGTTTCGCGTGCCATTTTACGCGCACGTTCACAGCCTTCAGCCACCACGTTTTTAATTAACATCGGGTCTTCGGCATATTGCGCGGCGCGTTCTTGAATAGGCTTTAGCTCTTCCAATACGCTTTCAATCACAGGGCCTTTACATGCGATACACCCAATGCCCGCAGTACGACAGCCTTGTTGCACCCAAGCTTTGGTTTCATCACTTGAATACACTTCATGCAATTGCCACACAGGGCATTTATCGGGATCGCCCACATCGGTTAAACGAATACGCGCTGGGTCAGTCGGCATGGTCTTAATCTTTTTAGCCACGGCGTCAGGTGACTCACGCATAGAAATGGTGTTGTTATAAGACTTAGACATTTTTTGACCATCTAAACCTGGCATTTTGGAAGCTGGCGTAAGCTTGTATTCTGGCTCAACCAATATCATCTTACCGCCGCCTTCAAGGTAGCCAAGCAAACGTTCACGGTCACCCAAACTTAAACCTTGTTGCTCTTCTATCATAGCGCGTGCGGATTCCAGCGCCTCATCATCGCCAGTTTCTTGATAGCGTGTGCGCAGTTCTTCGTACAAGCCGCCGCGCTTGCTGCCTAGTTTTTTAATGGCGGCTTCGGCTTTTTCTTCAAAGCCTTTTTCACGTCCATAAATATGATTAAAGCGACGGGCGATTTCACGGGTAAATTCAATATGTGGGATTTGATCTTCGCCCACAGGCACTTGCGTGGCTTTATAAATCAGAATATCCGCGCTTTGTAGCAATGGATAGCCTAAAAAGCCATAAGTAGATAAATCTTTTTGAGCGAGTTTTTCTTGCTGATCTTTATAAGTTGGCACACGTTCTAACCAACCAAGCGGGGTAATCATAGAAAGTAATGTGTGTAATTCAGCATGCTCAGGCACTTTAGATTGAATAAAAATGGTGGCTTTAGCAGGATCTACCCCAGCTGCAATCCAATCAATCACCATTTCCCAAACGCTTTCTTCGATAATCTCAGGGGTGTCGTAATGGGTGGTAAGCGCGTGCCAATCAGCCACAAAGAATAAGCATTCATGCTCGTGCTGGAGTTTGACCCAATTCTTTAATACACCGTGATAATGCCCAAGATGCAAGCTACCCGTAGGACGCATGCCCGATAAAACGCGCTCAACTGCCATAGTGTTTAACTACCAAAAATAAAGATGAATACATTATACGAAAAGGCGCGCCATCACGCCCGAAAAATTAAAAAATGAACTCGATGAATTGAATCATTGCGTCAATAAAAGGCGCCATAATGCGGCCGAGTATGCCTGTTGCCAGCAAGACTATCAGGATAATAAAGCCGTAGCGTTCGATTTGCGCGTATTTGTAAGCCAGATGATTGGGCAACAAACTAACGGCAATGCGCCCACCATCTAATGGTGGCAAGGGCAGTAAATTAAGCACCATCAACACTACATTAATCATCACGCCTGCTTGCCCCATCAAAGCCATAGGTTCAGAGTAAACGCTGGGGGTAGTGGCCGCTAGTTTAATCATCAGCGCCCAAAATAGTGCCATCACAAAATTAGACGCAGGACCAGCGGCGGCCACCCACAACATATCGCGCTTGGGGTTGCGTAAACGCGAAAAATCAACAGGCACTGGCTTGGCCCAGCCAAATAAAATGCCCCCCACCAGCAGCGTCAGCGCTGGCAATATAATGGTGCCGATAGGATCAATATGCTTAAGCGGATTTAAGGTAATACGCCCTGCTCTATCTGCCGTCATATCGCCAAAATAACGGGCGGCAAATCCGTGCGCGGCCTCATGCACAGTAATTGCAAAAATAACTGGCAGAGCATAAATCGCTATTTTTTGAATATAAGTGAATTCCATTTTTGACCTTTAAATAAATTACATTATTTGAAATTAATCTTGTAAACCAAATGGTGCTAAATCACCTGCGCCGCGCCTAATTAATTGTGGCTCATCGGTGGTCAAATCAATCACGGTGGTTGGTAAAGCGGAACAAGCGCCAGCGTCTATCACTAAATCCAGTTGATGCTCTAAACGATCACGAATTTCCCAAGCTTGATTTAAGGGCGCATCTTCATCTTTTAAAGTTAAAGTCATGCTTAAGAGTGGCTGACTCAGTTCCGCCAATAAAGCTTGCGTCACAGTGTGATGGGGCACGCGCAAACCCAAGGTGCTCCGTTTAGGGTGTTGCAAGCGGCGCGGCACTTCACGAGTGGCCTTAAGCACAAATGTGTAAGGTCCTGGCGTATTGGCTTTTAATAAACGAAATTGCACATTATCTACCTGCGCATAAGTGGCAAGCTCGGCTAGATTGCGGCATACCAAGGTGAAATGATGATTTTCATCCACGCCACGAATCTGCCGAATACGTGTTTGCGCTTCTTTATGACCGATGATACAACCGAGTGCGTAACTAGAATCAGTTGGGTAAGCAATCACGCCGCCATTATTCAAAATCTGCACGGCTTGATGGATTAATCTCGCTTGTGGATTTTCAGCATGAATGGAAAAGTATTGCGCCATTTCAGTGTATCTCTAATTCAATACCCTGCACTTCAGGCCAATCATGCCAGACAGGTACACATTGGC
>JBMSSY010000079.1:0-6770 GCA_049424605.1 Candidatus Methylopumilus sp. | reverse complement strand
CCGCGCACAAAACGCTCGCCGACAACAGAGCCCATAGAGCAGCCCATAAATTTAAATTCAAATGAAGCCACCACCACAGGCACTTGCTTAATGCTACCTTGCATCACTAACAAAGCATCAGTCTCGCCCACTTCGGTTTGTGAGGCTTTGATACGATCTGCATAGCGCTTGGTATCTTTAAATTTCAAAGGGTCAATAGGCTGGACTTCGGCGCCTATTTCAATACGCCCTTCTTCATCTAGCAGGATGTTTAAACGATCTCTGGCTGAAATACGGTTGTGATAATCGCATTTGGGACAGACTTCAGCATTGGCCTCCAAGTCTGTGCGATACAGCACTGAATCACATTTTGGGCATTTGCTCCAAAGCCCTTCTGGCACATTTTTCTTGCTTGGGCCAATCACTCGATTGATTTTAGGTGGCAATATTTTTTGTAACCAACTCATCGCTTATTCCTTTTCTCGTTAAATCGAGTATTGATACTGATTATGCGTCAATGGCGGCACGTAGCGTTGCCGTAAGCGCCATTAGATTTTCCACAACATTGTCTGTTGTGGATTTTTCAACTTCTTGTACCATGCGGCTACCAACCACCACTGCATCAGCAATACCAGCCACTGCCTTGGCGGTTTCAGCATCACGAACACCAAAACCTACCCCTATCGGTAAATTAGTTTGTGAGCGTATGGCTGCCACTCTGTCAGCGACCTCAACAATGTCGAGATTTTTAGAGCCTGTCACACCTTTGAGTGAAACGTAATATACAAAACCACTGGCTTGTTTAACGATTAAGTCCACACGAGAGGCTTCTGTGGTGGGTGAAAGCAAGAACACAGGGTCAATATCACGCGCTTTAAGCATGGCATTAAATGCGGTGGATTCTTCTGGCGGATAATCAACAGTCAATATGCCATCAATGCCCGCATCTTTAGCGGCATCTGCAAACTTTTCAACGCCCATGGCTTCGATTGGGTTTGCATAGCCCATCAATACAATCGGCGTTTTATTATCTTGTTCACGAAATGTTTTGACTAAAGCCAATACATGACGCAGGCCAACTTTGTGCGCTAATGCTCGCTCACTGGCACGTTGAATCACTGGACCATCCGCCATAGGGTCAGAAAAAGGAACGCCTAACTCAATCAAGTCAGCGCCTGCTTTGACCAAACCATGCAGCATGGCGACAGTTTGATCAGGATGCGGATCGCCGGCAGTGATAAATGGGATTAAGGCTTTTTTGCCTGATTGCTTAAGACTTGCAAAAGTAGTTTGAATACGTGACATAAATTAAAGGGTGATTCCAGAAAGTTGAGCAACAGTGTTCATGTCTTTATCACCACGACCTGAAAGGTTGACCAAAATAATTTGGTCTGGCGACATGGTTTTAGCGAGTTTTTCTGCATAAGCCAAGGCATGACTAGACTCTAATGCTGGGATAATGCCTTCTGTACGGCACAGGCTATGGAAAGCCGTCATGGCTTCATCATCCGTAATAGCGACATATTCAGCGCGCTTAATATCTTTTAACCATGCATGCTCTGGGCCAACACCAGGATAATCCAAACCTGCTGAAATAGAATGGGTTTCGATAATTTGACCATCTTCATCTTGCATCAGATAAGTACGATTGCCGTGCAAAACACCTACTGCGCTATTGGCGGTAAGCGGCGCCGCATGCTTGCCTGTTTCAAGGCCATGTCCAGCAGCTTCTACGCCAATTAACTTGACGCCCTCTTCATTAATATATGGATAGAAAATACCCATCGCGTTTGAACCGCCGCCAACACAAGCAATCACAGCGTCTGGCTGACGACCAACGATTTCATTCATTTGGATTTTTGCTTCAACGCCAATCACGGCTTGGAAATCGCGCACCATCATCGGATAAGGATGTGGGCCAGCTACAGTGCCAATAATGTAAAAGGTATTTTCAATATTGGTGACCCAATCGCGCATGGCTTCATTCAGCGCGTCTTTAAGCGTTTTTGAGCCGCTTTCAACAGGCACCACGGTTGCGCCCAATAATTTCATACGATACACGTTAGGCGCTTGGCGTTTGACGTCTTCAGAGCCCATATAAACAACGCACTCAAGACCCAAACGTGCGGCGATAGTGGCCGTTGCAACGCCATGCTGACCCGCGCCAGTCTCAGCAATCACCCGCGGCTTACCCATGCGTTTAGCCAACAGCGCTTGCCCAACCGTATTATTGACTTTGTGGGCACCCGTATGATTGAGATCTTCACGCTTTAAATAAATTTGTGCGCCACCGACTTTATCAGACCAGCGCTTAGCATGGTAGATAGGGCTTGGACGACCAACAAAATGTTTTAAGTCATGCGCAAACTCAGCCAAAAATTCTGCGTCATGGCGATATTTCTCATACATCAAGCGCAATTCTTCAAGCGCTTCTACCAAAGTTTCCGCGACGAAAATACCGCCGTAAGGACCAAAGTGACCACGTTCGTCTGGCATATCATATAGTTGCATTACTGACTCCTCGCATGAACGCAGCGATTTTCGCTGCATCCTTAATTCCTTTATTGGCTTCAACGCCACCACTTACATCGACCGCATAAGGCCGCACTTGTTCAATCGCCAACCCTACATTCTCAGCATTTAAGCCGCCCGCCAACACAACTGGCAAAGGCAAATCCTGAGGAATTAATGACCAATCAAACACTTGGCCGGTTCCACCAGGCACACCCTCCGCAAAAGCATCTAACAACAAGGCTTTTGCATCAGCGTAATCAGCCGCGTATTGTACCAAATTTGTATCGTTTTTAACGCGAATTGCCTTCATATATGGCCGTGAATATTGCCGACATTCAGAAGGCGTTTCATCCCCATGAAATTGCAGCAAATCTAAGCGCACTGTTGATAATACATCTTGAATAAAAGCTGAATCAGCATCTACAAACAGGCCTACTACAGTAATAAATGCGGGCAATTTCGCCACAATTTCGGCTGCTTGCTGAGCGCTGACTTGGCGAGGACTGTGCGCATAGAACACTAAGCCAATTGCATCAGCGCCCTGCTTCACTGCCTCAAGCGCATCTTCGATGCGAGTGATACCACAAATTTTTACACGAGTTCGCACAGAGAAAATAATCTAAGATAAAGATGATAGCGTAACCGAAAGCCGTAAAACTGTCACAGCTTAGTTATCGTTTGATGTGAAAAACTGAATATATCGACGTGTGGAAGGCAAGCCCCAATGCGCTTCGTAGCCAACCCCTGTGAGGTATAAACCATCAGATGAGAAAGTCGGCGGCGATTTGGTGCGATCGCGTGCTTGCAATAATGTTTGAATATGGCTGGGCTCATGGCTGCCCTTGCCCACATAAACCAAGGCTCCCACCATGTTGCGCACTTGATGGTGCAAAAACGCATTGCCTGAAAAATTAAAGATTATAAAATCGCCGTGCTTTTTCACTTCGGCTTGATAAAGGGTTCGTATTGGTGATTTGGCTTGGCATTCAGAGGCGCGAAAAGCGCTAAAATCATGTTCGCCCTGCAAAAATTTGGCAGCCTCAGCCATTTTTTCAACATCAAGCGGTAAATGAAACCAACTGGATTTATTCGCCATCACCGCTGGGGCAACTGGCGAGTTATAAAGCACGAATTGATAATCTCTGCGTCTAGCCGAAAAGCGAGCATGAAAATCATCAGGCACGTACTGCGCCCATAACACCCTGAGTTCTATCGGCAAGTTGGCATTAATCCCTCGCACCCAAGCACTTAAGGGGCGCTCTGTTGCTGTGTCAAAGTGCACTACTTGGCATAAAGCATGAACACCAGCATCTGTGCGCCCCGCAGCCACAACGCCGACCACATGCCCAGCCATATCAGATAAGGCTTGTTCTAAACGATTTTGTACGCCACAGCCCTCAGGCTGTGTCTGCCAGCCACAAAAACGATGGCCATCATATTCTAGGCCAAGTGCTATTCTCATCGATACAAGCCCACCATTAGAAACAACAAGGCAATACAAATCCAATCCAGCCAAATCAACTTGGGCATATCTAGCTTGATGGTTTCATTGCTGGCAGAAAATTCAGAACGATCTAACTGCAAATTAAGTATCTGCTGCCATTTTGATGATGGATTACCCTGAGCCAACTGGCCTTGCGCCTGTTCAATATATTGCAAGGTTAAATATAGTCTGGCCGTAAACCGCGCTGAGGGCAGATTAAACATTTCAAATGGCTTAATCAAACAATAGATTCCTGCCATTAAAGCCTCTCTTGTTGAACTTGCGATTAAGATAGCCACGCCCGCCAACACTAGGCAAATTCTAGCGATTTGGGAAAGCCCCTCATTTATTCCCTCATAGCTTGGCGCAATGGCTATCGGCCAATTCGCCAAATACTGCCCTGGCGTTGTGTAAGCATAAATGATTAGCATGGAAATAAACAACCAACGCATACGGCGCATCATCGCAAAGAATCGGCTGATGCGTAAGCGGATAATGACAAGACCTAATATCAGACCCAACAATAGCAAATGATGAGCATTGAAATGCGGGATTAAAACAGCCATTACTACAAAAATGGCAATTTTAACAGCTGGATGCAAACCCAACTGATGGCATAAAAAAGCCGGACTGAAGCGCCCGGCTGATTTTAACTTGCGCTTCATTAAGCCAAACTATCAATCAGCGTTTGAGCACGCTGACGCTGTTGTGGGCTACCTTCATTAAGCGCTTCAGTTAACAATTCAAGCGCACCTTCTTTATCCGCCATATCAATATAGGCTGCTGCTAACTCAAGTTTAGTAGCAACATCTGTTGATGCTTCATGATCGGCTGGTGAGGCTGGTGACTTATCCTGCGCTGATTTGACATCCACTTTTAATAAGTTTGAAAAATCACCACTAAAAGCATCTGGGATAGGCTCAGCGACTTCATCAGAACTATCAACATGAGGTACCGCTTCAAAATCCAAGCTAATTGCACCGATATCCATGTCCAGTGGTTTTGCCTTGGCAGGTGCTGATGCTGAACGTTCAGGCAGATCAAAATGAATCTCTTCGATATCCGCAGCATCTTCAGGGAAAGATGATTTAGAAGCCGAAGTTAAGTTTGAGTCTGCATTAAAAGCCAAAGGCTCAGATGGCTTGATTGATTCCGCAGACTCGTCCAATAAGGCGGCATCGGTAAAATCTGCCACCGCCAAATTAGAAGCGCTTTCAACGCTTGCTGATGGCGCCTCAGCTTGTCTATGATAGAGCTTATTCTCAGCATCAAGTGTGCGTCCAAGTTCACTGACCTTGGCCCAAATCGGATTGTGAGAGCCCTGTTTTGAAAACAATTCAAGCGCCACTGATTCAAATTCGGATTTGTTATTAGATTGCGCAAGTATTTCCAATAACTTCAAATGCAACTCGTAGCGTTCAGGCGTTTTTTGAATGGCTTCTTTAAGAATATCCTCAGCCTGCGCTTGGCGTCCGTAGGCCAAAAAAACCTCAGCCTCAGCCAAAGCATCAACCTCTTGGGTATTAAGCAAGGCGCTGCTGGAAAGTGAAAATTCATTGTGCAAACCAGCACTAGCCGCATCGCCATTAGCCGCCGCCGCTTCAGCCTCTGCATTAGCCAGCTCTAGCTCTCGCGCCAAATCAGCTTTGTATTTACTTCTAGCCCTTAGCCACAAGGCAAGCAATAAGGCCATCAGGGCAACAGCAATTGCAAGCAGGATAGGAAGATCTATCATGCTAAATGGATTAGGCGAGGCGTCTGCTTTTTGTTTAGGCTGTTTGTTTTGTTCAGCATTTTTCGCTGCATTTTTCTGAACATTTGCCATGTTTTTGTTTTTAATTTCCAACAGCTTCTTCATATCGGAAATTTGTTTTTCTAAAGCAGATGATCTTTCATCGGTTTCTTTAATTGTATTTTGTTTAGCGCCTAAATCATCCTGTAAATTACTGGCTGACTGTTGAGGTTTATTTTGCGCAGATGCGGCTTGCCCCTCACCCGCTTTCGCTGGTTTTTCTACCTCGGTTTTAGAAATGCTGACAACATCACGAGGGCCTTCTGCGACTGGCGCAGCCTTCTCTTCATCTTTGGTGACAATTTTTCCAGCATTACGGCTGCTAGCCGACTGATCATTAGCTACTGATTTCGAAACGGCACCAGCAAGCTTGTTAGCGTAAGACTGCCAACTAGCCACATGCGCACGCACTTCTGTTTGTGCTTCTTGTTTGCTTATGGCTTGAAATGTTTCCGCGCTAGGGATAGTGAGAATCTGACCAACTTTCAAGCGGTTCATATTTTGGCCCGCAAAGGCATCCGCGTTAGCCTTGTAAAGTCCAAGCAACAACTGATCTAAATTAACATCTTGCACTTGAAGGCGTCGAGCAATCTCAATTAGCGTATCACCTTTTACCGTTGTCACTTGCCCTTCAGGACTTGTTGCTTTGGCTTTCTGGGTATGGTCTACGTGACTGGATTTGCGTGTTTTGCTAGCTGAAGGAGCCGCGACGGCTGGGGATGGTGTCAACTGTTTATCATCAGATTGCGCAGTGATAGATTTCGGTTTATCCACAACAGGATTAACTGACTTATCAACAGAATAATCAGGAGGGTCAAGCAGTAAAGTATATTCACGTGAGAGCTGACCATCGCTCCAAACCACTTGAATCAAAATATCCAAAAACGGGTCTGTTACCGCCTGATTTGAAGTCAATTTAATGACTGTCGTGCCATTAGCCTTTTTAAAGCGCTGACTGGTGACAAGCCCGTTGCCAGGATTACTGGAAATGAAATAACTGAA
>JBMSSY010000078.1:0-7010 GCA_049424605.1 Candidatus Methylopumilus sp. | reverse complement strand
GGCTAGAGGCTCTGAAAATGTCTTTTGCTTTGTAGTGCGTGAGGGCTGCTTTTTTAAGCTGTTCGACAAGGCCTTGCGTGGTCTTTTCATCAATAATCAAACTGAGATAAGAAGCGGCTGCAAGGTAATCGTGCGGCTCGGGTGTTTTTAGCCAATCAATTGCTACGGTATCTTTTTTAGCCATTTGTATCGCTCCCTTTGTTGACTCGTGTTTACTGTCGCTTGCTTAAGCCTTGTGAGGGTGGAACTGTTCTGACGATTTATACATGATCAAGCATTAATGTCTATCGCTGGCTTGTTAATTTTTGATGACAGACGAAATCGCAATAAACAATCAACGCTGACGTGCGTTATCGATGGCCTTCTTTTGCCATATTGATGGAATATTTGGGGATTTCTACTACTAAGTCGGTGCTGCCAACAATGGCTTGGCATGATAGCCGTGAGTTGGGTTCTAAGCCCCAAGCTTTGTCGAGCAAATCTTCTTCTTGGTCTTGTGCAGGGTTTAAGGTTTTATAACCTTCGCGCACAATCACGTGGCAAGTGGTACAAGCACATACTTTGTCGCAAGCATGGTCAATATCAATTTCATGGTTTAATAAGTTATCGCAAATGGATACCCCCGCGGTGGCTTCAAATGCGGCACCTTCTGGGCAAAGTTCTTCATGTGGCAATACGATAATTTGTGGCATCTTGTTTTTCCATAGGCGAGGATATTGTCCTCGACGCATCATTATAAAACGAGTTTGTTTAAATCTTGTCCTGCAAAAGCTTGTTTGACGGAAGCATCCATACGCCTTGCGGCAAAGTTTTCTGTGGCATGGTTAAGTGCTGCAACGGCTTGGGCAATTTTCTCTTTATCGTTGCCGTGGCTAGTAACTTTTAATGCCTGTACTTGCGCTTCAATCGCTGATTTTTCATCCGCACTTAATAACTCGCCATCTTGCGCTAGTGCGGCATTAATGGCTTCAATTAAACGCTCTGCGTCTACAATCGCTTCTCTTAAAGCGCGGGCTTGTTTGTCTTGCTCAGCCGCACCAAAAGACGATTTAAGCATATTGGTGATTTCATCTTCGGATAAGCCGTAAGAGGGCTTAACCACGATATCAGCAACCACGCCACTTGATTGCTCTCTAGCAGTCACTGATAGCAAGCCATCCGCATCCACTTGGAAAGTGACGCGAATACGTGCCGCTCCCGCTGCCATCGGTGGAATGCCGCGCAACTCAAATTTAGCCAGTGAGCGGCAATCGGCAACCAGTTCACGTTCCCCTTGTAACACATGGATGCTCATGGCCGTTTGACCATCCTTAAAGGTGGTAAAGTCCTGCGCACGGGCTACGGGTAGGGTGGCATTGCGGGGGATGACGCGCTCCACTAAGCCGCCCATGGTTTCTAAGCCTAGCGATAGCGGAATCACATCAAGCAACAATAAATCATCATCGCTACGATTACCTGCGAGTACATTGGCTTGAATCGCCGCACCTAAGGCAACAACTTTGTCAGGGTCCAAATTAGTTAGTGGCTCTTGTTTGAAAAACTCAGCCACCGCATGACGAATTTGCGGCATACGTGTTGCGCCGCCGACCATCACCACGCCTTTGATATCTTCAATCGTCAGATTGGCATCACGCAAAGCTTTGCGCGTGGGGTTCAGGGTTTTGGTGACTAAAGTTTGGGTCAGCTCGACTAATTTCTCAGCGCTGAGTTTTATGTTCACCAGCTTGCCTGTGCTTAATACGCTGGTGATATTGGCTTCAGGATTTTCGCTTAGCCATTCTTTGACTTCACGTGCTTTGTTTAAAAGTAATCTTGTATCTTCTTGGTTGAGCGGTGACAACTCGGCTTCAGATAATATCCAACAGAAAATACGATGGTCAAAATCATCGCCGCCTAAAGCAGAATCGCCATTCGTGGCCAGCACTTCAAAAATCCCTTTAGACAAACGCAGGATAGACACATCAAAAGTGCCACCACCTAAGTCATAAATCACATATACGCCTTCAGATGCATTGTCCAAACCGTAAGCCACAGCCGCTGCTGTAGGTTCGTTGAGTAAACGTAACACTGTGAGGCCAGCTAAACGCGCCGCATCTTTGGTGGCTTGACGTTGAGCGTCATCGAAATAAGCGGGTACGGTAATTACTGCGCCAGTGAGTTCGCCGCCTAGTGCTTTTTCAGCGCGGGTTTTAAGTGTGCGTAAAATTTCGGCGGATATTTCAACAGGGCTTTTAATCCCAGCGCGGGTTTCTATTTGCACCATGCCAATGCCAGTATCACGGAATTGGTAAGGGATATGCGTGGTATCAGGGATATCGTTTATGCCTCGCCCCATAAAGCGTTTGACTGAGCTGATGGTATTTTTAGGGTCTGCGCTCTGCGCCGCTTGCGCCGCATGACCAACGCTAATACTGCCATCTTCTAAATAGCGCACCACAGAGGGCAACAAGCCATGGCCGTGCTCATCTTGTAGCACAGTGCTCATGCCGCTTTGCACGGTGGCTACCAATGAGTTGGTGGTGCCAAGGTCTATGCCTATTGCCAGCTTATGCTGGTGAGGCGCGGCACTCATGCCTGGTTCTGCAATTTGTAATAAGGCCATCTAGGTTTAGTTTTCTAGTTTTTCGATTGCAAAATGAATATCTGCACTAATTTTATCAATAAAGCTGAGTTTTCTGACGTTTGCACTGGCTTGCGGGTAGGCTTTTTCATTGAACTGAGCGCTTAAATCTTGCGATAGCGTAGCCGCCATTTTTTTGATGTCTGCCAGTAATTGATCTAATGCCGCAAGGTCTTTGGCTGCCACGGCGTCATCTATTGCTTCACGACATTCAATTTGCAACATTAAAAAATCGGCAGGCATCGCCGTATTGCTTTCCTCTAGCGTTTCTATGCCATTGAGCTGGAGCAGGTAGCGGGCACGTGCTGTCGTGTTTTTGAGGGTTTGATAGGCCTCATTAGTCTGTGTTGCGACTTGCATAGATTGCATGCGCTCATTGGCAGAGGCCGTCACAAAGCGGTCAGGATGAACTTCAGATTGGAGTTGACGATAACGCTGGTCAAGCAAGCTCAAATCAATTTCAAATTGTGTAGGCAAGCCCAATAATTCAAAATAGTTTCTCTGTAGCAAGTCCATACCGCGATTTAAACAGTAAAGCTTTCACCGCAACCGCATTCATCTTTGACGTTAGGGTTGTTAAATTTAAAACCTTCGTTTAAACCTTCTTTGGTGAAGTCTAACTCGGTGCCATCAAGATAAACCAAGCTTTTTGGGTCAACGATAACCTTAACGCCATGACTTTCAAAAGCCGTATCTTCAGCCTGCATATCATCGACAAACTCTAAGGTATAAGCCATGCCAGAGCAGCCAGTGGTTTTAACCCCAAGGCGCAGGCCTATGCCTTTGCCTCGGTTGGCTAAGAACTTTGCAACACGGTCTGCTGCGGCTGTTGTTAATGTAATTGCCATAATGCTGATTCAGCCTTCGTTAAGCAGGTTGTTTTGATTTCAAATCGGCAACAGCAGCTTTAATCGCATCTTCTGCCAATACTGAGCAGTGAATTTTAACAGGTGGCAAAGCAAGCTCTTCTGCGATGGCAGAGTTTTTAATCTCAGCCGCTTGGTCTAGCGTTTTGCCCTTAAGCCATTCTGTGACCAGTGAGCTAGAGGCAATCGCTGAACCGCAACCATAAGTTTTAAATTTAGCGTCTTCAATAATGCCGCTATCGTTCACTTTGATTTGCAACTTCATCACGTCGCCACAAGCTGGGGCGCCGACCATGCCAGTGCCAACATGCGGATCGTTTTTGTCTAAAGTACCAACATTGCGAGGGTTCTCGTAGTGGTCTAAAACTTTATCTGAATATGCCATTTTGATACTCCTTTTAGTGGGCAGCCCACTCAACTTTACTTAAATCAATACCATCTAAATGCATCTCCCAAAGCGGAGATAGCTCGCGTAATTTACCAATTTTGCTCTTCATTAATGCAATGGTGTAATCCACTTCTTGTTCAGTGGTAAAACGGCCAATTGAAAAACGAATTGAGCTGTGCGCTAATTCGTCAGAACGCCCTAAAGCGCGCAACACATAGCTAGGTTCCAAGCTTGCTGAGGTACATGCAGAGCCGCTAGAAACCGCGATATCTTTCACCGCCATAATCAGTGATTCACCCTCAACAAAGTTAAAGCTGATATTGAGGTTGTGCGGTATACGGTGCTCCATATCGCCATTAATATAAACTTCATCAATCGATTGCAAGCCAGCCAGCAAGCGGTCACGCAAGCGACGAATACGCTCATTTTCCGCTTTCATTTCAACGCGTGCAATGCGGAAAGCTTCTCCCATGCCAACGATTTGATGGGTAGGCAAAGTGCCTGAACGCATCCCACGCTCATGACCACCACCGTGCATTTGCGCTTCAATACGGATACGAGGTTTACGGCGTACATATAATGCGCCTATGCCTTTAGGGCCATAGGTTTTATGCGCGCAGAAGCTCATTAAATCCACAGGCAGTTTTTCTAAGTCTATTTCCACTTTTCCGGTAGCTTGCGCCGCATCTACATGAAAAATGATATTGTTTTCGCGGCAAATATTGCCGATGGCGGTGATATCTTGAATCACGCCAATTTCATTGTTGACCATCATCACTGAAGCTAACACCGTGTCTGGGCGAATCGCGGCTTTAAACTTAGCGAGGTCAAGCAAGCCATTTGGCTCTGGCGCTAAATAAGTCGCGGTAAAGCCTTGGCGCTCTAGCTCACGTACCGTATCAATCACTGCTTTATGCTCAGTTTGAACGGTGATAATGTGTTTGCCTTTGGTGCCGCTGTAAAAATTAGCGGCGCCTTTAATGGCTAAGTTGTTGGATTCAGTTGCACCTGATGTCCACACGATTTCACGTGGATCAGCATTCACCAGCTTGGCGACTTCCTCGCGCGCTTCTTCCACCGCAGCTTCTGCGGTCCAGCCAAATGAGTGACTACGTGAGGCAGGGTTGCCGAAATGTTCCGTAATGTAAGGAATCATTTTTTCCGCAACACGAGGGTCAACTGGTGTGGTGGCTGAGTAATCGAGGTAAATCGGCGTTTTTACGGTCATATATTTCCTGTCAGTCTTTCAATGTCTAATGCTTCTAAATTGCTATGGCTGTGAGTTGGCGTAATCGTTCAACTTCACCTTGCAAAGCCGTTAAAAAGTCCTTGATTTGCGCTGCTGTATTATTTGCCGCCAAGCTAACACGCACTGCTCCGCGAGCAAGGTCTGGCGCTACACCCATCGCCATCAGTACATGGCTAGGCTCAGTGCTATCGCTAGAGCAAGCTGAGCCGCTAGCCACAGCAAAGCCTTGACGATCTAAAGCCATCACCAAGGTTTCGCCTTCAATCTCGTTAAATGCAAAAAAGCTGGTGTTGCTTAAGCGCGGCGCTTTGTCGCCAAAAATGGTGGCGCCCAAGTTTTTCAAACCGAGTTCTAAACTATCACGCAACGGGCTGGTGTGCTTGCTACGCGCTTCGCGCTCTTGCTTAATCAGCATACATGCCGCGCCAAAACCAACAATTGCCGCGATATTTTCAGTACCGCTACGCAGGCCTTTTTCTTGACCGCCGCCATGCAATAAAGGTCGGATATCCACACGTTTATCTAAAATCAAAGCGGCAGCACCTTGTGGGCCGTTGATTTTGTGCGATGAAACCGTCATGGCGTGGACGCCTAGCGCTGCAAAGTCCACGGGTATTTTGCCTAGGGCTTGCACAGCATCGGTGTGGAATAATGCGCCTTTGGCTTTTGCAATTTCCGCTAATTTGGCAACCTCTTGAATCACGCCTGTTTCATTGTTAGCAAGCATCACAGAAACCAAACTGGTGGGCTTTTCTAATGCAACTTCTAAGCTTAATGGATCTATTTTACCCAAGTGATCAGCGGCAAGCACTGCAACCCGATAACCATGCTCACGCAAGGCAAATGCAGGGCGGGTGACCGCTGGATGCTCAATGGCGCTGACCGCGATTTGTTTAGCGGCTTCATTATTGCCAGCCATGCCATGAATGGCAAAGTTGTTGGCTTCTGTGCCACCCGAAGTAAAAATCACTTGTGATGGATGCGCGCCACAAGCTTCAGCCACTTGTTCGCGCGCTTGATCCAAGGCCAGCCGCGCCGCGCGACCATATAAATGGCGGCTAGTGGCATTGCCGTATTGATGCTGCAAATAAGGCAACATGGCTTCTAGCACACGCGGGTCTAAAAGCGTGGTGCTGTTGTTGTCTAAATAAATGGCTTGCTGAGACATGATTTAGTTGGCTAACAGTTCAGTAGCAAAGTCTTTTTTAGTGCTAAAGGCGACAGGCCTGTCATGGCCTTTTACTTTCGACTCATTGTTAGCAATTAAGTCTGCCAAACTAATCCCTGACAGATATTCGAGTATCTTTACATTGAGGCTAGACCATAAATCATGGGTCATACAACGGCCTTCATCGTGGCAATTTTCATGACCTCCACATTGAGTGGCGTCAATCAGCTCATCTACCGCGCTAATGATTTCAGAGATGCTAATCACATCTAATGATTTTGCGATGCGATAACCACCGCCTGGCCCACGCACGCTTTTTACCAAGCCGCTACGACGTAAGCGACTAAATAATTGCTCTAGATAAGATAAAGAAATGCTTTGACGCTCGCTGATCCCAGCTAATGTCACAGGCTTGTCCGCCTCATTCATTGCGAGGTCTAGCATGGCGGTTACTGCAAATCGACCTTTGGTGGTTAATCGCATTGCTTAATCTTCCTAGAAGTTTTGGTAAGAGATGGACGCTTGTTAGCATCGCAAACTAGAGTGAAATATTATAATAACCCAATACTTTAGTCAAGTATTAATTGGGCTGAAATAGCTGGCTTAGTTTGGCGCTTTGTTAGGATTTAATGGGCTTGAGTTTTTTGTGTTGCGCTAAGCGCATGGCTCTTTGCTTGATGCGCCGATGTTTGTTTGATGTGCTTTGTTTGTAACCATTG
>JBMSSY010000077.1:0-7027 GCA_049424605.1 Candidatus Methylopumilus sp. | reverse complement strand
GCTGGAACCTAAATCCAGTGCGTCTACCAATTCCGCCACTCTCGCAGGTAGTCATGAAAGTCGTTTTTTCATGATATTGTCAGGGCATGAACCCCAACGAGGCGTGCATTATATCTCAGCAGATTGCCGAAAACCATTAAAATTTAAAATCGCTATGTAAAAGCTTGAGATTGAGCGAAAATCAAGCTGAACATTATCAACAAGGAAGCAACCATGCCACATACCATCAATCAAGAAGAAATTAATATGCTACGCGCTGAGCTAGAAATGCTCATGAAGGAAAGACAAACTTTGCTTAAGGTTACAGGTGTTGCAGCGGGGCTAGTGGCTGAGTTAGATAGCCATAATCTGCCTAGCGGCACAGAAGAAGCGGCTGAGTTATTAGCCACTAGCGTGAATGCTTTATCTGAAGAAACCTTAAAAGATGCGCTTCAAGCGGCGCATGCAGAAATTCTTAGCTGAGTTCGGCTAAATTGCCTAAGTCATCTATGGCATGTAATATCGCTACGCACAAAAAACTTTGCCTAAAGAGAATTAAGTTTGAAATTAAAAGCATCCCTGTCTATTGCAAGCATGATCAGCCTGAGTTGTATGGTCAGCGCTTGCGGTTTTCAAACTTATGTAGCAAAACCTATAGATCTTACTCAAACGTCTAAAAAGCTGGCGCTACGTTCCATTAGCGATGCTGATTTTCAAGCTTATTTAATCGCGCAAGATTATCCAAAAGCTCAGTTGCCGATTTCGCTATGGGGCGAAAATGAACTGACTTTAAGCGCGCTGTATTTTCATCCAGATTTAAATTTGGCCCGCGCACAATGGCGTGCGGCGCAAGCGGCGCAAATCACTGCGGCACAGCGCCCTGAAATAGGCGTAAATGGCGGATTAGAAAACCATAGTCAGTCAAGCGACAAATCGCCTTGGACTTATCGTTTAGGAATAGATGTTCCTATTGTGACCGCAGGCAAACGAGAAGCGCAAATCGCACAGGCGGCTGGTTTGTCTGAGGCGGCGCGCATTGAAATCGCCCAAACCGCTTGGCAGGTGCATAGCCGCCTTGCAAAAAGCTTGCTGGCTTATCAATACGCTTTGGCACAATCAGCCAGTTTAAAAAGTGAACTGGCGCTCAGAACGTCGATTGCCGATATGCTGATGAAGCGCATGGATGCTGGCATGGCTTCAAGCATTGAGCTAAGCAATGCGCGCATTGCTTTACAAAAAGCCGAGCAAGCTTATATGACGGCATCTGGTCAAATAGCAGCTTTAGGCGCTACCCTCGCCAGCAATGCAGGGCTTAGTTTAACGGCCTTTAATCAATTGAACATCAAGCCTTTTGAAGTAAGCAGCAATAGCGAGCTTCAAGCTTTGCCGTATCAAGATCTGCAATATGAAGCGCTATTTAATCGCTTAGATATTCGCGCCGCTTTAGCCCGTTACGAAGCGGCAGAGGCTAAATTGCGTTTAGAGATTGCTAGACAATATCCCGACATTACTTTGTCCCCCGCCAAAGCTTTAGATCAGGGCGATAAAGTTTGGTCTTTAGGTTTTTCTAGCTTGCTCACTTTATTGAATAAAAATCGCGGCATGATTGCCGAGGCAAACGCTTTACGCGATGTTGAAGTCGCCCAATTTGAAGTCTTGCAAGCTCAAGTCATAGGCCAACTCGATGAAGCAAAAGCCATGTATCAAGCGGCGCTTGAGTCCAAGCTCAAAGCGCAAGCCGTGCTTGCCGCGCAAGAAAAACGCACTCAACAAACCGAGCGCCAATTTAATGCAGGCTTTGCTGACCGATTGGAATTTACCTCGACTCAGTTAGAAAATATCGTAGCGCTACAAAGCACGCTCAATACCGCTTACCAAGCACAATTAGCCAAGCTAAATTTGGAAGATGTTTTACAACGCCCGCTAGATAAGCGCTTAACTTTGCCCAGCCAGCTTGAAGCATCAAGCAATAATGCCGATAGGAACTCGCCAATATGAATCGTAAAATTGCCCTCATTATTGGGCTACAAGCTTGCTTGATTATCGTGCTGTTTTGGGTGCTGGTGTTCTATGGCAAAGATGAATACGACGCATACAACCAAGCACAAGAAGAGGAAGTCGCAACGCCTAATCGTGTTAATCAAAGCAAAGGTAGCACTGTTGTTAATCTAAGCGCCGAAGCGCAAAAACAAAGCGATATTCAAACCTTAGCCTTACATGCTAGCCACCATCAAAAAACGCTAGACACCCTAGGCAATGTCATCAGCATAGATACGCTGATTGAATTACGCACCCGTTATTTAAACGCAAAAGCCAATGCCAATATTGCGCGCGCTTCACTGGCTAATAGCAAGCAAGATTATCAGCGTATGCAAACACTAAATAAAGACGATAGAAACGTCTCCGATCACGCCGTACTAGCCGCGCAAGCCGCGTTTAAAGCAGATCTCGCCAAAGTCCAAGCCGCTGAGACTGAAGCCAATAATCTGAACGACACCATGCGCCAAACTTGGGGCGAAACACTGGCGAACGAAGCCATCAAAGAACCTGCCAGCGCCAGTCTAGAAGCCCTGCTAAAACACCAAGAAGTATTACTACTGATTACCCTCGCGGCGGATAGCAATGTCAAAGCCTTGGAAAGCATTAACGTCGTGCCTACTGGCGCACAAACTAAGGCCATTAAGGCTAAATTTGTCGCCACCGCTCCGCAAACCGACAGCACCATACAAGGCCGCACTTATTACTTCCGCGCACCCGCAGAAAATTTACGCGCTGGAATGCGGCTGAGTGTAGAAATGCAAGATGCTTCTACAAACAGTAAAGTTAGCGAGGGCGTAACCGTGCCTGCCAGCGCCGTTGTTTGGTATGCGGGCAAACCTTGGGTTTATAAACAACAAAACGAACAAAGCTTTGTGCGTTTACCGATTAGCACAGAAAACGAATATAACGGTGGCTGGTTTAATCAGAGCGGAACATTGGTGGCGGGCGATCGTTTAGTGGTCAATGGTGCGCAACTCTTACTTTCAGAAGAGTTTAAATACCAAATTAAAAACGAGAATCAGGACTAAGCCTGATGATGTCCGCACTCGTTCGCTTCTCCATCCGCTTTAGCGGTGTCGTCATTGGCATCGCCAGCCTGATTGTGATTTATGGCATTTACAGCCTCACGCGCAGTAATCTAGACGTATTTCCTGAGTTTTCACCCACGCAACTGATTATCCAAACTGAAGCGCCCGGGCTATCAACCGACCTTGTCGAGTCTTTAGTCAGCCAGCCGATTGAGCACAGCATTTCAGGCACAGTGGGCATAGAGTTAATGCGCTCACAGTCGATTCCTGGGCTATCAGTAGTCACTGTTATTTTTAAAGAAGGTAGCGATGTTTACCGCAATCGCCAAGTGGTTGCCGAGCGCCTTGCCACCCTCGCCAATCGCTTGCCTAACGGCATCACGCCCAATATCACCCCGCTCACCTCAGCCGCCAGCACGGTGATGGGCATAGGCATTACCTCGGATACCCAATCGTTGATGGCGTTGCGCAGCATGGTGGATTGGACTTTACGTCCACACTTAATGGCGGTGCAGGGAGTCGCTGATGTCAATGTGTTTGGTGGGGATGTAAAGCAATATCAAGTACAAGTAAACCCCGACAAATTAGTGCTGTACAACCTCTCTATGCAAGAGGTGATGAATGCCGCCAGCAAGGCCACTGGCGTGCGTGGCGCTGGCTTTATTGAGAACAACAATCAACGCATCGTCATTAACACCGAAGGCCAAGCACGCACGCCAGCAGCGCTTGCGCAGACCACGCTGTTACATCGCAATGGACAAACAGTCAGACTGGGCGATATCGGACAGGTGATAGAAGGCGCAGAGCCCTCAATTAGCGCGGCGGCTATTAATGGCAAGTCTGGCATTTACCTTTCGGTGCAAGGTCAATTGGGCGCCAATACCCACGGCGTCACACAAGCTTTAGAAACCGCCATCGCGCAAATCAAACCTTCACTGCAAGCGCAACATATCCAATTACACGAAGGCTTATTTCGCCCTGCTAACTTTATTGAAACTGCTATTCAAGGCGTGAGAAGCGATATTTTAATCGGTTCAGTTTTAGTGATTACCGTACTGTTTTTATTTTTGTTTAATGCGAGAACCGCGTTTATCTCAGCCACCGCAATTCCACTCTCACTACTCACCGCGATTGTGGTGATGAGCTACTTTAATATTGGCTTAAACATTATGGTATTGGGTGGCCTCGCCATCGCTTTAGGTGAGGTGGTGGATGATGCCATTATCGACACCGAAAATATTTTTAGACGTCTGCGCGAAAACCGTTTATTGGCAGTGCGACAACCCATACACAAAGTGGTATTTAACGCCTCAATGGAAGTACGTAGCTCCGTGGTGTATGCCACTGTGATTGTGGCTTTGGTGTTTATGCCATTACTCACCTTAACTGGCGTGGCAGGCAGGCTGTTCGCGCCGCTAGGCATCGCTTATATCTCGGCTATTTTGGCATCGCTATTAGTCGCACTGACGCTCACCCCTGCCCTGTGTTATTTACTGCTAGGCAAAGCCAAACTCAGCGCGGAAGACTCTCCCCTTATTAGCCATATTAAAAAACGTTACGTGGCTTTGCTACATCGCGTTGAGCAACATTACAAAATGACCATTGCCATCACCGTGGCCTTAATCGCGCTTGGTCTTGGGGTATTGCCGCTGTTTAAAAGCCAATTTATTCCAGCCTTGCATGAAGGCCACTTTATTATGCATATGACGCTGGTACCGGGCAGTTCAGAGCAAGAGTCATTGCGCATCGGTAAAAAAGTGGCGGCTTCTTTAAGCCAAATTAAAGGCGTGCGCAGCATTGCTCAGTGGGTGGGTCGCGCACCGAACGGGGCAGATACTTTTGGCACGCATTACAGTGAGTTTGAAATTGAAATTGGCACGCTATCGGGCGAAGAGCAGAACCGTATCTTGCAAGAAATCCGTGAGCATTTATCAGGCATAGACGATGAAAATATTGATAATGACGCAGACGGCCCAACTCCCGCTGGTTTTGTCGGCGTTAACTTTGCCATTAATACTTTCTTAACTGAGCGTATTGAAGAAACCATCTCAGGCTACGCGGCTTCGCAAGTGATTAATATTTATGGGCATGATTTAGATGCTTTAGACCGCGATGCACAAGCGGTAGCTGGCGTGGTGGCTAGCATTCAAGGCGCAGAGGATGTGCTGGTCCAGTCACCGCCCGGTACGCCGCAAATCTCCATACGACTTCGCCCTGAGAAGCTGTTGCAATGGGGCTTGCAACCCACTGATGTGTTAGACACTATCCGCGCTTCTTATGAAAGCGTACCGGTTGCACAAGTCTATGAAGGTAGCCGCGTAGTCGGCGTCAGCGTTTTGCTCAATAGCGCATCGCGCAACAATATCGGTCAAATCAGCAAACTGCCCATCATGAACAACGAAGGAAAGCTGATCAAACTGGGCGACATTGCCGATGTAAGCCAAGAAAATGGGCGCTCTAAAATTCTGCATTCAGGCGCTAAACGTATACAAACTGTCACCGCCAATGTAAACGGGCGAGATGCGCAGAGCTTTGCCGATGAGTTAAGAGCCAAGCTGCAAAAAGAAGTGCATCTATCATCAGGCAATTACCTCGCTTTTACTGGCGAAGCTGAGGCACAAGCGCAGTCACGAGAAGATTTAATCGTGCATTCACTACTGGCAACCGTGGGTATTTTCTTGATGCTATATATTGCATTTGGTCGCCTGCGTAACTTACTGCTGACTTTTGCTAACCTTCCTTTTGCCTTGATTGGCGGGGTGTTTGCCGTGATGCTCACTGGCGGCTGGATTTCATTAGGCTCTTTGGTTGGCTTTGTCACCTTGTTTGGCATTACGCTACGCAACTCAATTATGTTGGTGTCACATTATCAATATTTGATTGATGAAGAGAATATGGTGTGGGGCTTGGAAACCGCTATTCGCGGGGCGGCAGAACGCCTGCCCTCTATTTTAATGACCGCGCTGGTAACCGCGCTGGGGCTATTACCGCTGGCCGTGGGCAGTAGCCAGCCGGGGCGTGAAATTGAAGGCCCGATGGCAACCATTATTGTCGGCGGCTTAATCACCTCCACCATTTTGAACTTACTGATTTTGCCCACCATCATGTTGCATTTCGGGCGCTTTGAAAAACACGAACAACACTAAGTCATTAGTTCATCCCACAAAGCGCGTACTGGCGTAAACATCGTCAACACATCGTTTATCGGCACTTGTGCTTTAGTGTGACCTTGTAAACGCAATGTGTGTTGCTTTTTGCGGAACTCCCGATAAGCATTCGCCACAGCTTCAGCTTGCCCGCTATCTATCACCCCTAAACTCGCCAGCTTAGCCAGCAAAGCGATATTGCCAATATTTTCAGTGAGCGCATGATACTGATGCGCGTTTGCCAGCACCAAATACTGCACCATAAACTCAACATCAATAATGCCACCTAAGCTTTGTTTAAGATCGAACATATCGGCAGGAATCACATGGCCTGAACGCATTTTTTGGCGCATTTCAACCACGGCTTTTTTCAAAGCGTCTTGATCACGTTGTTGCGTCATCACATCGTAGCGAATCTGCTCAAAAGCCTTGCCTATCTGCACATCGCCAGCACTAAATCTTGCACGTGTAATGGCTTGATGCTCCCAGACCCAAGCTTTGTGCTGTTGGTAGCTTCTAAACGCTTCTAGCGTACTCACCAGCAAGCCACTTGCCCCGTCTGGACGTAACTGCATATCGGTTTCGTACAGCATGCCCGCTGAGGTCAAGCTGTTGAGCCAATTATTGATGCGCTGACCAAAACGCGCATAAATCTGTCCAGCTTCTGGCGCATCATCCTCGTACAGAAAAATAATATCCAAGTCTGAGGCATAGCCTATTTCTTTGCCGCCCAGCTTGCCGTAACCAATCACAGCAAACTGAGGCGTCTCTCTGTGCTTGCCTTTAAAGCTAGGCCATATCGTCTCCAGCGTGACTTGCAACACTAAATTGGCC
>JBMSSY010000076.1:0-7102 GCA_049424605.1 Candidatus Methylopumilus sp. | reverse complement strand
ACCAACCGTATTAGCCTTGCGTGAAATTGCGGCAGGTAAAGTTGGCTTGGAAGTACTGAACCGCGGTCACGCTTAATTCACGGTTGTCTTCTTTTGTTGTAGATAACCTGACATGCTCAATGATAAAAGTCATCATGCAGGAAAACGCGTAGCAGAGTTTATCAGCCCTGCTGCGCCTTTGCTCCCAGCGGACAGCGAAAATTCGCAGCTCACGCTGGCACTTAAAAAATACCTCAAAACTAAAGATATCGAGCTCATTTGGGAGGCCTATCGCTTTGGCGATGCGGCCCACCAAGGCCAAATGCGCAAAAGTGGTGAGCCGTATATCACCCATCCAGTTTCTGTCGCCTTAATATTAGCGGGTTTGCATCTCGATACGCCGACCATTATCGCCGCGCTCTTGCATGACGTGGTTGAAGACACTGGCATTACCAAAGAAGAAGTTGCTGACAAGTTCGGTGCGCAGGTAGCCGAGTTAGTTGATGGCTTATCTAAACTCGATAAAATCGAATTCCAAAGTGTAACCGAAGCGCAAGCTGAAAACTTCCGAAAAATGCTACTCGCCATGTCGCAAGATGTGCGGGTGATTTTGGTCAAGCTGGCTGATCGTTTACACAATATGCAGACTTTAGATGTGATGAAGCCAGAAAAGCGCCGTCGCATCGCCCGTGAAACGTTAGAAATTTACGCGCCGATTGCCAATCGTTTGGGTTTAAATGAGATTTACCAAGAGCTGGAAGACTTAAGCTTTAAGAATCATTATCCGATGCGTTATCGCGTGCTTTCAAAAGCTATCTTGGCAGCGCGTGGTAATCGTAAAGAGGTGGTGGGTAAAATTTTGGACGCGATTAAAGAACGTCTGGCGGAGATGAAAATTGATGCCGATGTGTCTGGTCGTGAAAAACATCTTTATAGTATTTATAAAAAGATGACGGGTAAAACCATCGCTTTTTCACAAATCTTTGATATTTACGGCTTTCGAGTGATCGTCAAAGATCTGCCAGCTTGTTACGCCACATTAGGCGTATTGCATGGCTTATATAAGCCAATTCCAGGCAAATTCAAAGACTATATCGCCATCCCTAAAGCCAATGGTTATCAATCATTACATACCACTTTATTTGGCCCGTTTGGTACGCCCATAGAAATCCAAATTCGTAGTAAAGATATGCACAATATTGCGGATGCCGGCGTGGCCGCTCATTGGCTGTATAAAACAACTGACGCGCACTTCACCGCCATGCAACAACAGACGCATCAATGGTTGCAACGCTTGCTGGACATTCAATCTGAAAGTGCCGACTCATTAGAGTTTTTAGAGCATCTTAAAGTTGATTTATTTCCTGACGAAGTTTATGTATTTACCCCCAAGGGCAAAATTCTTGCGCTTTCTAAAGGCGCTACAGCGGTGGACTTTGCTTATGCAGTGCATACCGATATTGGTAACCGTTGCGTAGCCGTGAAAATCAACCAAGAATTAGCACCGCTAAGATCAGAGCTGAGAAATGGTGACCATGTAGAAATTATTACTGCGGCACATGCGCACCCTAATCCTGCTTGGTTGAATTATGTGGTGTCAGGTAAAGCGCGTGCGCATATTCGTCATTTCTTAAAATCTATGCAATCCACAGAGTCCGCTCATTTGGGTGAGCGTATGCTTAATCAAGCGCTGCGTGCTTTGCATAGCGAGGCAAGTAAGATTGAAGAATCGCAATGGCAAAAACTATTGCGAGATTACGGTGCGAAAAATAAAGAAGAAATTCTCACCGATATTGGGCTGGGTAAACGCCTGAATGTAATGGTTGCTCATCAACTGATGGCGATGGGTGAAGAGCAAGGCGAGCGTCATGCTAAGCACACCAATAAACCGTTGGGCACCATTACGATTCGCGGCTCAGAAGGCATGGCTGTGCAGTTTGCGCAATGTTGCCGCCCAATTCCAGGTGACCCGATTTTAGGCTTTATCAATAAAGATAAAGGCCTAGTCATTCATACCCATGATTGCCCATCAGTACGTAAATTTCGAGTAGACCCAGAAAATTGGCTGGATGTGGAATGGGCTCCAGATACCAAACGCTTATTTAAGGTGAACTTGAAAATTGCAGCGGCTAATAAGCCAGGCATGTTGGCGACCATTGCCTCCGCGATTGCCGATGCAAACTCCAATATTGATAACATCAGTATGGAAGAATCAGATAACAGCACGTATACCAATATTTTATTTACTGTGCAGGTTCAAGACCGTGTGCATTTGGCTGATTTGATGCGTCGTCTGCGTAAGATTCCAGATGTGGTCAGGATGAGCCGTACAAAAGGCACAGGGACTGAACAAAGAGCGCAATAAATGCAGGCAAGATTTATCCCATTAACCCACAGCGAAGGCTAAAGTCATGAGTGAATATTTCAATCAAGGTCAGCGTCAACTTCAAGCAGCGTTTGAAACAGTGCCATTGGCGGACAGACTACAAGCGGGCATTATTGCCGCAGAAATCAATCCATTAGATGCTGAGTTTATTGAAGCTCAAAATATGTTTTTCTTGGCGACAGTGGATGATAAAGGTCAAGCCAATTGTTCTTATAAAGGCGGTCAAGCAGGGTTAGTGAAAGTGCTTGATCCAAACACATTAGCCTTTCCGATTTACGATGGTAATGGCATGTTTATGTCAGCAGGCAATGTGCTGGTGAATGGTCAGGTAGGTTTGCTGTTTGTGGATTTCAACAAACAAGCGCGTGTGCGTGTGAACGGACTGGCAAGCATCATCGAAAACGACCCATTACTCGCGCATTGGCCAGAAGCTGTGCTGGTGGTGCGTGTAAAAGTGCGGGAGACTTTTCCGAACTGTCCACGCTATATACATAAAATGGCCTTGGTTGAAGAATCTGCTTTTGTGCCCAAAGCGCAATGTGCAACGCCTGATGCCCCGTGGAAAAAATTGGAAATTGTGGCGGATGTATTGCCACCCAAAGATGCGCATTTAGCCAGCAATGAGCAGGACGTGCTGGCAGCGATTAATCGAAATTAGCATCCAATTCAAGCCTTGGATTTTAACTACTTAAATTTAGGAAAAAGTAATGAGCAAGCAAATTATTCACACTGATGGCGCCCCTCAAGCGATTGGCACTTATTCACAAGCGGTGAAAGTGGGCAATACGGTATATCTATCTGGCCAAATCGGTTTAGACCCAGCCTCTATGCAAATGGTCGAAGGCATAGAAGCACAAGTGCATCGTGTTTTTACTAATTTAAAAGCAGTTGCCCAAGCTTCAGGCGGTTCATTGTCGGATGTGGTGAAATTGAATATCTTTTTAATTGATCTTGCAAATTTTGCGCTAGTTAACACCATCATGGCTGAGTACTTTACACAACCATATCCAGCGCGTGCTGCGGTTGGCGTGGCCTCATTGCCACGTGGTGCTTTGGTTGAGGCGGATGGCGTGATTGAGCTTAACGCTTAATTTACGCAAGTTAGTTTGACCAAACTCGCTGACATTAAAGGAATCACCAAGCCTGTACTTGCAGGTTTGCATAAGTTAGGTATTCACGATGTGCAGGGTTTATTACTGCATATGCCTTTGCGCTATGTGGATGAAACCCATATTAGCAAGGTGCGCGAACTGCGCATGGGTGAACAAGCACAAGTCGAAGGTGAAATTATTCATCTTGAAGTCAGCTACAAACCACGTAAGTCTTTAATCGCTCGCTTGTCTGATGGCACGGGCGATATCTTTTTACGCTTTCTGAATTTTTATCCCAGCCAAATTGCCGCGCTTAAAGAGGGCACACGCATACGGGCATTAGGTGAAGTGCGTCATGGTTATTTTGGCTATGAGATGGTGCATCCGCAAACGCGAGCAGTGCAAGAGACTACCGCAGTTAAACAAACACTCACGCCGGTTTACCCGACCACGGCGGGCTTAAGTCAGGCTAGTATTCGTAAATGGGTGGCTTGGGCTTTATATCATGGCGATCTCACTGAGACCTTGCCACCAGCAAGCTACCCCAAACAAACGCCAAGTTTTCAGGCAAGTTTGCACTATTTACACAATCCACCGCCAGCCGCCAATTTGCAGGCCATGGAAAACCGCACCAATCCTGAATGGCAGCGCTTAGCCTTTGATGAACTGATTTCACAGCAACTATCTATGCGCCAGCATTATGCCAAGCGGCGTCAGCTTGGGGCGCCAGTGTTTAAACATTCAACGCAGTTAATCCCTCAGCTTTTAAATACTTTGCCTTTTGGTTTAACCAACGCGCAAGAAAAAGTGCTCAAGGAAATTAGCCAAGATTTAAATCGCCCTTATCCTATGCAGCGCTTGTTACAAGGGGATGTAGGCAGTGGCAAAACTATTGTGGCGATGTTGGCTGCTTTGCAAGCCATTGAAAACGGCTATCAGGTGGCCATTATGGCGCCGACAGAAATCTTAGCGGAACAGCATTATCAAAAAATGCTGCATTGGCTTGCGCCTTTAGAGATTCCAGTGGCTTGGCTATCAGGCAGTCAGGGAAAAAAGGACAGGGCAGCCTCGCTAGAAGCCATTGCCAGCGGCTCTGCCCGATTGGCGATAGGGACTCATGCTTTGTTTCAAAGCCAAGTGCAATTTAATCAGCTTGGTTTGGTGGTGGTGGATGAGCAACATCGCTTTGGGGTAGAGCAGCGGCTTTCTTTACGTCAAAAAGGGCAAAGCGACCAAGTCAGTGCGCCGCATCAGTTGATGATGTCGGCAACACCCATTCCGCGTACCCTGGCCATGAGTTATTTTGCCGATTTAGACGTTTCGGTGATTGACGAGTTGCCACCAGGCCGCACGCCGATTGCAACTAAATTGGTGTCGGATGCGAGGCGTGATGAAATTGTAGAGCGGGTGAGAGTGGCCTGCGGACAAGGCGCGCAGGCTTATTGGGTTTGCCCGCTGATTGAAGAATCCGAAGTATTGCAGTTGCAAACCGCTTTGGAAACCTTTGAACATTTACAACAAACTTTCCCAGATTTAAAAGTCGGCTTGGTGCATGGACGTATGAAGTCGGCTGAAAAACAAGCCGTGATGGCAGAATTTAGTGCAGGAGCGATTCAGCTGCTGGTTGCAACTACGGTCATTGAGGTGGGCGTTGATGTGCCTAATGCGAGTTTAATGGTCATTGAGCACGCCGAACGCATGGGCTTGAGCCAACTGCATCAACTTCGTGGCCGCGTTGGTCGTGGCGCCGCAAAAAGCGCTTGTATCCTAATCTACCAAACGCCACTTTCTGAAACCGCACGGGCCCGACTCAAAATCATCTATGAAAGTAGCGATGGCTTTGAAATCGCTCAAGCTGATTTGCACCTGCGTGGTCCAGGTGAATTTTTGGGAGTGCGTCAAAGTGGTGTGCCTATGCTTAAAATTGCGGATTTAGAACGCGATGCTGATTTGCTTGCACAAGCGCAGATAATCGCAGACGACTTGCTTAAACATCATCCCATTGAAGCGCAAAAGCATTTGGATAGATGGCTGAGTCGTGGCGATGAGTTAGTCAAGGTTTAGATCTATCTATAAGCGCACTATCTACAAGACAACTATCTTCAAGACAACTATGCGATAATTTTGCTGTGAAAATTCGGCCTCAATCCCTTTACCAGCGCTCTCACTGGCTTGCCCAACCTATGAATAGTGGCGCTTACAGACCATGGCTCATTGAGCGCGGCTCTTTAACTAAACGCTTGCAATCTAAAACCCAAGCTTTTCAGGTGCGGGCTTTGGCTGTGCATCACAACTTGCCTTATTTGGATGAAGCTCGTTTGTTGGGCTTGCCAGCTTATCAACGTAGTTTATTGCGTGAGGTGGTATTAATGGATGCTCAGCAGCCTTTAGTCTTTGCGCATAGCGTATTGCCTGATAACAGTTTGCGCGGGGTCTGGCTGGGCTTGAGCCGACTGGGCAATCGACCGCTGGGCGCTGCTTTATTCGCTGATCCACGTGTTACTCGCACACCGTTACAATATAAAAAATTAAACAAGCATCACGCTTTATATCGTCAGGCGCAAAAGCATTTACAACAGATGCCTAATGCGCTGTGGGCAAGGCGCTCCATTTTTCAGCTTAGTAGCATGAACCGTCAGCAAGCCATTATGGTGACGGAAATCTTTTTGCCAGCGGTGCTTAATTTGAAATGAATAAACAAAAAATCATCGATAAAATTAATGCTTATGAACGCTTAATGCGTTTGGATAAGCCGATTGGTACTTTGCTCTTGCTGTGGCCAACTTTGTGGGCTTTGTGGATAGCATCGGATGGGCATCCGCATTGGATTTTTATAGGCATTTTTAGTTTGGGAACAGTTCTAATGCGCTCCGCTGGCTGTGTGATGAATGATATTGCCGATAGAAATTTTGATGGGCATGTGGCAAGAACCCGTCAGCGTCCTTTGGTATCGGGCGAGGTTGGGGTGAAAGAAGCCTTAATGCTGGCTGCTACGCTGAGTCTGCTGGCATTTTCGCTGGTGTTATTTTTGAATCAACTGACCATATGGCTTTCGGTTCCTGCTTTGTTGTTAGCCATCAGCTATCCACTGACTAAGCGCTTTTTTGCTTTGCCACAGGCTTATCTGGGCATTGCTTTTGGCTTTGGCATCCCCATGGCTTTTGCCGCGGTGCAGGGTGAGGTGCCAATCGAGGCATGGCTGATGCTGCTAGCCAATATTTGTTGGGCGCTGGCTTATGACACGGAATATGCGATGGTGGATAGAAAAGACGACTTAACAATAGGCGTACGTTCCTCTGCCATTACTTTTGGGCGATGGGATGTAGTCTGGGTAATGAGTTTTTATTTGGTCATGTTGTTGTTATTAATAGCTGTTGGCGTTTGCTTAGCGCTGGCTTGGCCTTATTACATCGGCCTATGCGGCGCTTTTGGCTTGGTGTTATATCATTATCAACTTATCAAAAATCGAGATGAAGCCAAGTGCTTTAAAGCCTTTTTGCACAACAACTGGGTGGGTGCCTCGATATTTATGGGCATCTTAATGGCTTACTATGTTTAAACGCTATTGAGCATATTGTCGTTTTTTTATATAAAAAAGATAAAAGAATCACAGATACCGTTTGACAAAGGGTCAAGCGCTGACATA
>JBMSSY010000075.1:0-7139 GCA_049424605.1 Candidatus Methylopumilus sp. | reverse complement strand
TATAACAATCAGGCTATTTCAAAGAAAAAATAAGACCCACCGAAAACATTTTTGAGCCGCTCGTAATATCGCGCAAATTTAGCAATCCAATTGCGTTAAAATAACGCTTAAATATTTTCGCTTTGACTATTTAGGAGTTTCAAACCATGGCCACAAAACACGCCCACCTGCTTATTTTGGGTTCAGGCCCTGCTGGTTATTCAGCAGCTGTCTATGCCGCACGCGCTAACTTAAAACCAGTACTCATTACCGGTATCGCACAAGGCGGCCAATTGATGACCACGACAGAGGTAGACAACTGGCCGGCAGATCCTAATGGTGTGATGGGGCCAGAGTTGATGGATCGTTTTCAAAAGCACGCTGAACGCTTTAACACTGAAATGATTTTTGACCACATTCACACCACACACCTCAAAGAAAAACCTATCCGTTTGGTAGGTGATGCTGGCGAATATACTTGCGATGCCTTAATTATTGCCACAGGCGCATCCGCTAAATATTTGGGCATTCCTTCTGAAGAAAAATTCTCAGGTAAAGGCGTGTCTGCTTGTGCCACCTGCGATGGCTTTTTCTATCGTAACCAAGAAGTTGCAGTGATTGGTGGCGGCAATACAGCGGTTGAAGAAGCGCTTTATCTAGCCAATATTGCCAGCAAAGTCACTTTGGTTCACCGCCGCGACAAATTCAAAGCCGAAGCTATTTTGATCGACAAGCTGATGGACCGCGTTAAAGAAGGCAAGATTGTGCTTGAGCTACACTCAACGCTTGATGAAGTATTAGGTGACGACATGGGCGTAACAGGCATGCGCGTTAAAAATGTCGACACTGGTGCAAGCAAAGATATCGAACT
This sequence comes from Candidatus Methylopumilus sp., assembly GCA_049424605.1. Lineage (GTDB taxonomy): Bacteria > Pseudomonadota > Gammaproteobacteria > Burkholderiales > Methylophilaceae > Methylopumilus_A. The sequence continues at coordinate 6,289 of JBMSSY010000075.1, read as the reverse complement.
GCGCGGCGTATTTATTGCCATCGGGCACAAACCCAATACCGACATTTTTGAAGGCCAGCTTGAAATGGAAGGCGGCTACATCGTTACCCAAGCAGGTCGCCAAGGTAACTTCACCGCCACTAGCGTTGCTGGCGTATTTGCCGCAGGAGATGTGCAAGACCATATCTACCGCCAAGCAGTGACCAGCGCGGGAACAGGCTGTATGGCGGCATTGGATGCTGAACGCTACCTCACCAGCCTCAAGTAATCAGCCCGTCTTGCATCGTTAACATTGCCTCGTTCTCTAAAACTTGCGCCATGACAACCCAGTCAAGAATCAAAAATATAGAAGCTGCCAAACGCCTGTTGCAAGCCCAAAAAGCTGCACAGGCGCAGCAACTAGCGGAAGCAAAAGCGCAGGCATTAAAACAAGAAGCTGAAAAAATCGAGCAGCAACAGCTTGAGGAATTATTCAAAACCGCGGTCAAAGATGCACGGCCACTGAATGTTAATCGCGTCCATCACGCCCCGCCCAAACCTAAACCCATCCCTCAACAATTGATACGCGATGAGCGGCAAGCCTTGGTTGATTCATTAAGTGATGGTTATTTTCCATCTTATGAATTAGAAAGCGGCGAGGAACTGCTGTATTTGCGTGAAGGGCAATCGCCCGCCGTACTCAGCAAACTAAGGCGCGGACATTGGATTGTGCAAGCCAGCCTTGATTTACATGGCATGATTAGCGATGAAGCGCGCACTAATGTTGCAGCATTTTTAGCTGAGTGCAAAAAACGCAGCATACGCTGTGTGCGTATTGTGCATGGTAAAGGCCTAGGCTCTCGCAATAAAGAGCCTGTGCTCAAAAACAAAATTCGTCATTGGCTAATGCAAAAAGATGAAGTCATCGCTTATGCACAAGCCAGCCCCAACGATGGCGGCAGTGGGGCAGTGATTGTATTGCTCAAAGCCTAGCTGGCGACAACAAATCATCAGACGCATCAGTCATCGGCTTGTCATCATTCTCCCTTATAATGGTCAACCTTAAGCCACCACGGTGCGTTGATAGGCTTGAACTTTAGCTTAAACTCAAATTCAGCTTTTAATCTGAAACTCACAAGGCAAGCGCATGACCATTTCAAGAATATTTTGCATCCTGTTGATTGGGTGCAGTCTAAGCACAAAAATTGCTATTGCAGCAGATGATATTGTTGACTTAACACACCTCAATTTACAGCAAGCACAGCAGCTATTTCACAGTAACAGTAGAGAGCTATTAGCCGCACAACGTATGCTAGAAGCCACTGAGGCCAACGCCATTAGTGCCGCACAAAAACCAAATCCAGCTTTGTCTGTTGGCGTTTCCAGCTTTAATCTGAACAGAAGCATAGGCAACAAAAACCCAGACAACCACAGCAATAGTCTGCAAGACCAAACGCTTAACAGCACTGTGCAAATCAGCCAGTTATTTGAACGTGGCGACAAGCGTGAACTGCGTATCGCCTCGGCTGAAAATGCAATTAAAGCCTCAAAGTTTGATTTGAAAGATACCGAGCGCCAATGGTTACTCGCCCTCAATAGCGCTTATTACGATTTATTATTATCGCAAGAGCTTGAGGCCATCCAAAACTCAAATGTCAGCCTTTATGAAAAGACGCTACAAGCGGCAGAGCTCCGATTAAAAGCGGGAGATATTGCCGCCAGCGATGTATCGAGAATTCGCGTTGACTTACTTAAAACCCAAAACGATTTACGCCAAGCGCAGGCAAATCGCCAAAAAGCACAAAGCGCGCTGGCTTATCTCATCGGCAAAGAAGCTGAGGCCAGCAGCATTAGCGCGCAAGACCATTGGCCTGAAATTCAACAATATACGCAAGAAGCCATGCAAAGAAATATCAATCAGCGCCCAGACGTCATGGCAGCCGAGGCACGCGCTAAACAAGCAGAAGAAAATAGCCGTTTAGCTAATGCACTTAAAACCAGAGATGTGAATATCTCATTGCAATATCAGCATTTCCCAGGGCAAATGCCAGGCGCTGGCGAGAACACAATAGGCGCGGCAGTCAGTATTCCACTGTTTACCAATTACGAATATCAAGGTGAAATCGCACGCGCCCAAGTGGATTTAAATGCTGCGCAAGAATTAAAAGAGCAAACCCGCGCCGCGGCACTGAGCGAAGTCGAACGTGCTAACGCTGACCTGCAAGCTGCGATTGAAAAGCGTCAACGCTTTGACCAGCAAATTCTGACAGAAGCTCAAAAAGCCGCAGATGCCGCTGAGTTTGCCTACAACCATGGCGCAACGGGCATTACCGATTTATTGGATGCTCGTCGCGTGCTACGCGCATTACAGCTAGATGCCGCTAGTGTGCGTGCCGATTTTGCCAAATCACTTGCCGCTTGGAAAGCAGCCATAACGGCAGAAGATACCCCTACCCCGCAATAAAAAAGGAATCACATGAAGCAATACAATCACCCACTACTTGCGGTGCTGTTAGCGACAGCAATCAGTCTTGTTGCACCCAATCTTAGCGCAGCGCCCAAAATCAGCCAGAAAGCACCCAGCACTCATAAAAGTGCTGATGAGGTGATCTTAAAAGAAGATGCGCCACAAGAAGCGAATATCAAAATAGAAACGGTGACCGACATGGTTGCCCCAACCACAGAGCCTTTAAACGGCAAAATTAGTTTTGATGAAAACTTTACCAGCCGCGTCAGCTCACCAATATTGGGGCGCGCGACTAAAATCCATGTGCAGCTTGGTGATAGCATCAAAGCGGAACAAGCCCTACTCAGCATAGACTCGCCTGATTTAGCCAATGCGGTTGCCGATTACCGAAAAGCCAGTGCGGATTTAGCCTTAAAGCGCAAAGCCTTGGAGCGTAGCCAAATGTTATTGGATGGCGGCGTGATTGCGCACAAAGATTATGAGTCTAGCCAAGCCGATATGGCGCAATCAGAAGCGGAAGCAGCGCGCACCAAAGCACGCCTTAAAAATTTGAGTATTGATAGCAATAGCGCATCCAATAATGAAACCTTTGTACTCAAAGCGCCTATGGCTGGCGTGATTGTGGATCGTCAAGTCAATGTGGGCAATGAGCTTAGACCTGATGCTGCCCTGCCTTTGTTTATCATCACCAACCCCGAACATCTTTGGGCCACCATAGATTTACCAGAGCGTGATTTAAGCAAAGTATCGCTAGGCCAAGCCCTGATTATCCAAGTGGATGCTTATCCAAGCGAGACTTTCTCAGGCAAGGTGCAATCCATAGGTACGCTGGTTGATCCTGTCTCCAGACGTATTCAGGTGCGCTGCTCTGTGGAAAGTAAAAACAAACTTAAACCAGAGATGTATGCACGCATTACCCCACTAAGCACACATCGTGAAAAGGTGATTCGCATTCCTAACAGCGCTTTAATTACTGAGGGTTTGTATAGCTATGTATTCGTAGAAACCAGCCCTGGTCATTTGAAAAAACGCCGCGTTACGCTTGATTTGCAAGAGCGCGATTACGCAACGGTCAAAAATGGTTTAAGCGCGGGTGAAAAAGTCGTGACCACAGGTGCGATTCTTCTTAATTCCGAATTGTCAGCAGGTCAATAATGTTAGAAAAACTGATTACCTTTTCACTACAGCAACGCACCTTTGTGCTGATTGCAACGGCAATCCTGATTGTCACAGGCGTGATTGCTGTGCAAAATTTGCCTATCGAAGCGTTTCCTGATGTAGAAGATGTACACGTTGGGATTGTGACGCAAGTGCCAGGTCTGGCGCCTGAAGAAGTTGAGCGCGTGGTGACCTTGCCGATTGAGCACGGTATGAGTGGCGTGCCACACCTCACGCAAATGCGCTCAGTTTCCATTACTGGCCTATCTGTTGTCACGCTGACATTCTCAGAAAAAACAGATGATTATTTTGCCCGTCAACAAGTGCTGGAAAAACTACAAGCGGTGAATCTCCCCGCTGGCTATCAACCCACATTGGCGCCTTTAACCACCGCAGTTGGTGAAATCTACCGCTTTTTGGTAGAAGCGCCTAAAGACATGCCTCAGCGCGAAGTGCGCGCCATTCAAGACTGGCAAATTATTCCGATACTACGAACCGTTCCTGGGGTGGCTGATATCACCAGTTTTGGTGGAGCGGTCAAAGAGTATCAAGTCAAACTCGATCCTTATTTACTTAAAAAATATAACATCAGTATTGATCAAGTGAATCAAGCCATTAATAACAGCAGCAGTAATGTTGGTGGCGGCTTGATGCATAGAGGCGATGAGTCTTTGGTGGTGCGCTCTTTGGGCCTATACCGCAGCTTGGATGATATTGCGCAAACCGTGATTAGCGCGCACGATGGCAAGCCCATTTTGGTCAATGACATAGGCCAAGTGGTGATTGGCGACCGCCCACGCTCTGGCATTGTCGCGTTTAACAATCAAGATGATGTGGTTGAAGGCATAGTGCTGATGAACAAAGGCCAGAACCCTGCCAAAGTGATTGAAGCACTCAAAACCAAAGTGGATGAAGTGAATACCAAGCTACCGCCTGGCGTCAAAATTAGACCGTTCTATGACCGTACTAGCTTGATTCATCACACGGTTCATACCGTGACTGAAAATATGATTGTGGGTGCTGTTTTAGTAGTCGCCATTCTGATGATTTTCTTACGTAACTGGCGTGCGGCATTAATCGTTGCCGCCATTATCCCGCTATCATTACTGTTTGCATTTATCGTGATGGACCTGCGTGGCGTGTCTGCCAACCTGATTTCACTTGGCGCAGTCGACTTCGGGATTATTATCGATAGTGCGGTTGTGCTGGTCGAAGCGCTTATGGTGAAGCTGGCCCTAGCGCATGTGGAGGAATTTCCACATCACGGCACTTATTCATGGCGCATCAGCAGCTTGAAAAATACCGCGATTGAAATGGGACGCCCTATCCTATTTTCTAAAATCATTATTATTTTAGCTTTCTTACCTATTTTCACCTTTCAGCGTGTTGAAGGAAAAATATTCTCGCCCATGGCCTTTACTTTAAGCTTTGCGCTATTGGGTTCTATTTTACTCACCCTGACTTTGTTACCCGCTTTAATGTCTTATTTAATGCGCCGTACTGATATGGCTGAAAAGCACAGCCATTGGATGCATGCCATTCAAGAGTGGTATCGAAAAGCATTGCTTAAAGTCGCCAAAATAAGACTCACCGTGATTGTGCTGTCCTTATCCTTACTGGCCGCCTCAATCGCCTTAGCGCCTATGCTAGGCTCTGAGTTTCTGCCGAAATTAGACGAAGGCAATATCTGGCTGACTATCGGGATGCCGCCATCCACAGGGCTTGAAAAGACCAAAGAGATAGAGCGCCAAATCAGAAAGATTTTAACTAGCTATCAAGAAGTCAATCTAGTGGTCAGCCATGTGGGTAGACCAGACGATGGCACTGACCCCAAAGGCCCTAATAATATTGAAATATTGGCAGATTTAAAGCCTAAAGACACTTGGCACTTTGCCAGCAAAGAGGCTTTGGTCAGTGATATGTCCGCCAAAATACATAAAATTCCAGGCATTCCAACCAACTTTTCACAAGTCATTCAGGATAATGTCGAGGAAGCGCTGTCTGGCGTTAAAGGTGAAATCTCAATCAAGATATTTGGTAGCGACTTAAGCGTGCTAGAGGCCAAAGCTGACCAAGTGGTGCGCGTGCTAAACACCATACAAGGCGCAACAGATGTGGCTGCTATCCGCATCTCAGGCAACTCTGAGCTGGATATCACTTTAGATAGAGGCAAGCTGGCGCGCTATGGTATGTCGGTCAATGATGTCAATGCTTCGGTACAAACAGCACTGGCGGGCACCGCAGCCAGCACTTTTTATGATGGCGACCGCCGTTTTGATGTCACCTTAAGACTACAGCGCGAGTTCCGCGATGCTTTAGATGATATCAATGAGTTGCCGATTGCCTTGCCCAATAATGCAGGCAGCATTCCGCTCAGCCAAGTTGCAGAAGTGACCATCAAGCAAGGTGCTTCGCGTGTTGGTCGTGAGGGCGTTTCGCGTATTGTTGCGGTTAAAGCCAATTTGATTGACCGCGACCAAGGCAGCTTCGTTAAAGAAGCCATGCAAAAGGTAGCGGCACAGGTGCAATTGCCAAGCGGCTACACCATGACTTGGGGCGGTCAGTTTGAAAACCAAGAGCGTTCAATGAAGCGCTTGAAAGTGATTGTTCCCTTATCACTGATGTTGATTTTCGTGATTCTATTTATGGCCTTCCGTTCGGTGCTCAACGCCCTACTGGTGCTACTAATGATTCCATTTACCTTAA
>JBMSSY010000074.1:0-7153 GCA_049424605.1 Candidatus Methylopumilus sp. | reverse complement strand
GTCAGGCTAGATTGATTGCGACTGTGGAGTTATTTAAAGCACTAGGTGGCGGCTGGGTGGAATCAGCGCCGAAATAGTTAGTTTTTAAAATAATTTAATTTTTAAACACTTGCTGAATTTTTAAAGTCAGCACAGTCACCGATAGCACTAAGGTAATGGCATTGGCGATGATGACGGGGATGCTGTGGATGCAGATACCATAAAGAAACCACAATGCCACGCCCGTGCTAAACAGGCTGTACATAGGCAATGAAATGCCTTCAAGATTGCGTGTTTTCCATGATTGATAGGCCTGTGGCGCAAATGCGATAGTCGTTAAAAACGCCGCGCTATAACCGATGACATTGGTGAAATCTTGAAGCATATGGAATCTTTAGTATGTTAAGTCGGGCTTGATTAAAACACAGTCATACTTTTTTGGTCAAACCACCTGTCTTTCCTTCATTCTACTAGGCTGGCATGATAAAATCATGCCATTGAATTTAAGCATAGATTATCACAATGACCGTTCGTACCAGATTCGCTCCTAGCCCTACTGGCTTCCTTCATATTGGCGGTGCACGTACTGCTTTGTTCTCTTGGGCTTACGCGCGCAAACACCAAGGCCAGTTCATTCTGCGTATTGAAGATACCGATGTGGCGCGCTCAACACCAGAAGCTGTTCAAGCGATTTTAGATGGGATGTCTTGGCTAGGTCTGGATTGGGATGAAGGGCCTTTCTATCAAATGCAACGCATGGATAGATACAAAGTCATTATCCAAAAAATGTTGGATGAAGGTCATGCTTACCTTTGCTATTCGAGCAAAGAAGAATTAGATGCTTTGCGTGAACGTCAAATGCAAGCAGGGGCAAAGCCTCGCTACGATGGTCGCTGGCGGCCAGAAGAAGGCAAGGTGCTTCCAGAAGTGCCTGCTGGCGTTCAACCTGTTGTCCGTTTTAAAAACCCTAAAACAGGTCTAGTGGAATGGCATGACTTGGTCAAAGGCCATATCGCGATTTCAAATGAAGAGTTAGACGACTTAATTATTGCCAGAGGCGATGGCACACCAACTTACAACTTCTGCGTTGTGGTTGATGATTGGGAAATGGGCATTACCCAAGTGATACGCGGCGATGACCATGTCAACAACACCCCCCGTCAAATTAATATGCTGAAAGCCCTAGGTGCGACTATTCCGCAGTACGCGCACTTATCCATGATTTTAGGCGATGATGGTCAGAAGCTATCGAAACGTCATGGCGCGGTGAGTGTGATGCAGTATGACGAAGATGGCTATTTGCCAGCAGCGGTGTTGAATTACTTGGCGCGTTTGGGTTGGTCACATGGTGATGATGAAATTTTCAGCATGGCAGAATTTTGTGCTTGGTTTGATTTAGACCATATCACCCCATCTGCCGCCCAATTTAATACCGAAAAGCTTAACTGGATTAACGCGCATTACATCAAACAAGCAGATTTAAACGCATTGGCAACCGATATCCAAAAACGTTTGTTAGCCAAAGGCATACACACCGAAAGCGGCCCTGACTTAAGCGCGGTGATTGCGCTGTATCGTGATCGTGCAAACACGCTCAATGAGCTAGCCGCTAGCATTACTTATTTTTACAGCCAGCCAGCGCTTGATGCGGCGGCAGCGGAAAAGCATTTAACGCCAGATGTAATGCCGATTATCAAAGCGATGCTGGCTGAATTAGCGAGCATTGATTGGACGGTTGAAGCCATTCATCACGTGATTGAGCAAACCGTTGTTAACAATGCTTTGAAATTCCCCAAAGTGGCGATGCCGCTTCGTGTAATGGTTACTGGTGGCGGGCAATCCCCAAGCGTGGACGCGGTGATGCAGTTATTGGGAAAACAAGAAACATTAAAACGTATGTCAGCGTTTTGTGCTTAAACATTTTTGCATCTGTTGAGAACGATGGGCATATACTTACAGTCGTAGTTAATAGCTGATTAATCAGCTTGATGAGCACAGTTAAAACGTATGTCGCAGATGAACATAAAGATTAAATTTAATACTTAAGAAAAAGGTGAAAACATGAATCCTAAAGGGCAGTTGTTACAAGACCCATTTTTGAATGCTTTGCGTAAGGAGCATGTGCCAGTCTCTATCTATCTAGTTAATGGTATCAAGCTACAAGGGCAAGTAGATTCATTTGATCAATACGTTATTCTGTTAAAAAACACAGTGACGCAAATGGTTTATAAACACGCGATTTCTACCATTGTGCCAGGTCGCGCCGTGACCATCCCAAGCGGAGTTGTGGAAGAGTAATATTGCTTCTTGTGTTTTTGTATCGGATGATCATTTTCTTGATAACGTCGTGTCCTAATGCTTGATCGCCCAGAGAGCAGTAGCGACGCCATTTTGGTGAGCATTGATTTTGGTGAAACAGGCTACGAAGAAAGCTTGGAAGAACTAAAACAGCTTGCTGTTAGCGCTGGCATTACAATTCGTGGCGTATTAGAAGGCAAGCGAGATAAGCCTGATGCTAAATACTTTATTGGCTCAGGCAAAGCTGAAGAATTGGCTGAAATGGTCAAAGCCACCGAATCTCGAGCCGTTGTTTTTAATCATGACCTCAGCCCATCACAGCAGCGTAATTTAGAGCGTATGCTCGAATGTCGAGTGGCAGATCGCACTGGTTTGATTCTTGATATTTTCGCCCAACGCGCCAAAAGTCATGAAGGCAAACTCCAAGTGGAGCTTGCACAACTTGAGCACCTATCGACCCGCTTAATAAGGGGCTGGACTCACTTAGAGCGGCAAAAAGGCGGTATTGGCGTTCGCGGCGGCCCAGGTGAAACCCAGTTGGAGCTTGATAGGCGTATGTTACGCATCCGTGTTAAACAGCTCCGCGAAAAACTAGACAAGCTCAAACAACAACGCGGCATGCAAAGACGTTCACGCAAGCGCTCTCAAGTGATGTCAGTTTCATTAGTCGGTTACACCAACGCAGGCAAATCCACCTTATTTAACCGTTTAACACAAGCTAAAGTGCTGGCCGCTGATCAGCTATTTGCTACGCTAGATACCACCTCTCGTAAGCTTTATATCCCCGAGGCTGGTGCGATGGTGATTTCTGATACGGTTGGTTTTATTAAGCACCTGCCACATGCTTTGGTTGAAGCATTCGGCGCAACGCTAGAAGAAGCAGTTCAAGCCGATTTATTGCTACATATTGTCGATACAGCGAGTACAAATCGCGATGAGCAAATTGCCCAAGTCAACAAAGTACTCAATGAGATAGGCGCACAGGATGTGCCTCAGATATTAGTGTTAAATCAAATTGATCGGGCAGGGCTGGAGGCAGGCTTGGAGCGTGACGAATATGGTAGAATTTGCAAAATACTGATTTCAGCAAAAACTGGCGATGGTTTGCAATATTTAGAGCAAGCATTAAAAGAGCATCAGCAACGACTTTATGAATATCGCACTTCAGAAGCCGCGTATATTTAATTTATTGATTTATCGGAGTTTTTAATGGCAAATGATCCTGGTTGGGGTAATCGCAACAATGAAGGTCCGCCTGATTTGGATGAGGTGATGCGCCAATTTAGCCGTAAAATTAAAGGCTTGTTTGGTCGTGCACCAGAAAACAATGGCGCGCCAGACAACATACCTAGTGTTTCTATTGCACCCATTTTCGGCTTGATACTATTGGTGTGGGTAGCCACAGGCTTTTACATCGTCGATCAAGGCTCGCGTGGCGTAGTGCTGCGTTTTGGCAAGCACGTAGAAACAACCATGCCTGGCCCACGTTGGCACATGCCTTTCCCCGTTGAATCGGTGACTGTGGTCAATATGGAGCAGGTGCGTACCATTGAAATTGGCTATCGCTCTGCCGAAGGCAGCACTGGACGCAGTAAACAACTGCATGAATCACTGATGCTGACTGATGATGAAAACATCATTGATTTACAGTTTGCCGTTCAATACAACCTGAAAAATGTTGAAGACACCTTGTTTAACAATCGCAGTGCTGAAGAGGCTGTGCGCGGCATCGCCGAGACTGCAATCCGTGAGGTGGTGGGTAAAAGCAAGTTAGACTTTGCTTTGTATGAAGGCCGTGATGAAGTAGCGATTAACACCAAAAAACTGATGCAAGAAGTGTTGGATCGCTATAAAACAGGCATTAATGTGGTCAGCGTGACCATGCAAAATGCACAGCCTCCAGAGCAAGTGCAAGCTGCTTTTGAAGATGCGGTCAAAGCTAAGCAAGACTTAGAGCGCCAAAAGAACGAAGGGCAGGCTTATGCTAATGACGTTATTCCTAAAGCGCGAGGTACTGCATCAAGGCTGTTGCAAGAAGCCGCTGGTTACAAACTGCGTGTAGAAAACGAAGCGCAAGGGAATGTCAGTCGATTCAACCAAATTTTGGCGCAATATCAACACGCCCCAGAAGTCACTCGCCAACGCATGTATTTAGATGCGCAAGAGCAAATCATGTCTAGCGTCAGCAAAGTGATTGTTGATCAGAAAAATGGTAGCAATTTGCTGTATCTGCCTTTGGATAAGCTAATGGCAACTACAGGCGCTAACCCACCAGCGGCCTCAGCAAGCACGACAGCGCCAGCAAATGCACCTGTGGCCCCTGCAATGCCGAACGTGAATACCGATACTAGGGCGCGTGATGATGCACGAAGCCGTGATCGTGATAGCCGATAAAAGTGAGAGTTGAAATGAAAAAATTAGGCGTAGTCTTGATTGGGTTTTTATTGGTGATTGTGCTGATAAGCGCATCCGCGTTCACTGTAGATCAGCGTGAATATGCTTTGGTTAAGCGTTTAGGTGAAGTTGTCGCCATTGAAAAAACGCCAGGCTTGTATTTCAAAGCGCCATTTGTTGATAACGTGGTTTACTTTGACAATCGTATTCTGACGCTCAACTGGGAAGAGCCTGATCGTTTTATTACCAGCGAAAAGAAAAACGTCTTAGTCGATTCATTCGTCAAATGGCGCATTATTGATCCACAAAAATACTATGTTTCAGTGAAAGGTGATGAGGTTCAAGCTGAACGTCGTTTATCTCAAACTGTGAATGATGGCTTGCGTGCTGAGTTTGGCAAACGCACCATTCATGATGTGGTGTCAGGTGAGCGCGGCCAAATCATGGAAATTCTTCGTCAGCGTGCAGACCGCGATTCGCGACAAATTGGTATCCAAGTTTTGGATGTGCGTATTAAACGTGTTGATTTACCTGAGAATGTAAGCAACTCAGTGTATGACCGTATGGAAGCCGAGCGTAAAGGCGTGGCTAATCAGCTACGTTCTGAAGGCTCTGCTGCTGCCGAAAAAATTCGCGCTGATGCAGATAGACAACGTGAAGTGATCGTGGCGGAAGCATTTAAAGAAGCGCAACGTGTTAAAGGTGAGGGCGATGCCACTGCGGCAGGCATTTACTCAGCAGCCTACGGCAAAAACCCTGAGTTTTATGCTTTTTATCGTAGCCTTGAAGCCTACCGTAATAGCTTTAAGAGCAAGAGTGATGTCATGGTACTTGAGCCTAGCTCAGACTTTTTAAAATACATGCGCAGCGCTGGCGCAAAACGTTAATTGATTTGAGTGTTTATGCGTAATTGGTTACTTCCTGAATATATCGAAGACGTACTGCCTGCCGAAGCGGCGCAGATTGAGCGTTTACGCAGATCTTTGCTGGATTTGCTAGATGTGCATGGCTATCAACTTGTGATGCCTCCTATGTTGGAATATGTAGAGTCTTTATTGACAGGCGTTGGTCATGATTTAGATTTAGCGACTTTTAAAGTAGTTGATCAGTTATCAGGCCGCCTAATGGGTGTTCGTGCTGATATCACACCGCAAGCTGCTCGTATTGATGCCCATATGCTTAATAACCAAGGCGTGACCCGTCTTTGTTACGCTGGCAGCGTATTAAGAACCAATCCAGATGGTTTGGCACATACCCGTCAGCCTATGCAATTAGGCGCTGAATTATTCGGTCACGCTGGCATTGAAGCCGATATTGAGATTCAGCGATTGATGATCAAAACCTTGCAAGCCGCAGGGCTCAAAGCCTTACAAATAGACTTTAGCCATGTTGGTATATTTGACAGCTTGATGAGTAAAGTGCAAATCAGCGAAGCATCAAAGCAATCAATTTATCAGGCGCTACAAAGTAAAGACCAAACAGAAGTGCGCGCACTTAGCAAAGATTTGGATGCCAATACCGCCGATGCACTCTGCCGTCTAACAGAGCTAAATGGCGATGCTAGCGTTTTGGCGCTGGCGGCAAAAGTTTTACCGCAAACGCCAGCCATCACGCAAGCGCTAAACGATTTGCAACAAGTGGCAACTCAACTTGCCGACTTAGGCGTTGGCTTAAGCTTTGATTTGGCTGAGCTTCGCGGCTATCACTACCATAGCGGCATGGTGTTTGCTGCTTATGCTCAGGGCTGTTCAGGGCCATTGGCCTTTGGTGGTCGATATGATGAAGTAGGGCAGGCTTTTGGTCGCGCTCGCGCTGCTACCGGCTTTAGCCTAGATTTGCGTGGTTTAATCACCGCACTGCCAGTATTAAAGCCTCAGCAAGGCATACTGGCACCTGCTGGCAATGAACCTGCTTTGCTACAGAAAATGGATGCCTTGCGCGCTTCTGGTGAACGGGTGGTTCAAGCGCTACCGGGCCATGAGGCTCACCAGCAAGAACTGAATTGCGATAGAGCATTAGTGTATCAAGCAGGGCAATGGCAAGTGGTTGCCAATTAAGAATTTGCGATGCTTATTCAAGCATTGCGTAGTTTAAAATTAAAAAAAGCACTTAAATATTACTAGGTAAAATATGGCTAAAAATGTTGTTGTAATCGGCACGCAATGGGGCGATGAAGGTAAAGGTAAAATTGTTGACTGGTTAACTGACCACGCCCAAGGTGTTGTTCGTTTTCAAGGTGGACATAATGCAGGCCATACCTTAGTTGTTGGTCAGGGCGCTGCACAACGCGTTTACAAGCTTAATCTGGTGCCATCAGGCATTGTTCGTGCTGGCGTGAATTGCTATATCGGTAACGGTGTTGTTTTAGATGCTGGTCATTTATTAAAAGAAATCAAAGAGCTTGAGGAGGGCGGTTTAGAAGTTAAAAATCGCCTAAAAGTCAGCCCAGGTTGCCCGCTAATTTTGGATTATCACGTTCGTT
>JBMSSY010000073.1:0-7176 GCA_049424605.1 Candidatus Methylopumilus sp. | reverse complement strand
TTTGGCGCATATTCACGCCCATCTCTTTGGCAATAATGTGGGCTAATGTCGTTTTGCCTAAACCGGGCGGGCCAAATAACAAAACATGATCCAAAGGCTCACTGCGACCACGCGCCGCATTGATAAAAATCTCTAGCTGACCACGCGCTTTTTCTTGCCCCACGTACTCTTCCAGCACTTTAGGGCGTAGCGCTCTTTCCAGCGTTTCTTCTTGCTGGGTTAAAGGCTCTGCCGCGATAAGACGATCGGTTTCAATCATGATTTAGATAAGGCCTTGAGGGCGAGCTTAATCCCTTCAGAAACACCGACATCTGGTGCAAGTTGTTTGACGGCTAATAAGGCTTCTTTTTCGTTGTAGCCCAAAGAGACCAATGCATTGAGCACATCGCTGGCAGCCGATTTAGGTGCGTTCGCATTCGCAGCAAAACCTTCTATGGAGAATTTGTCTTTAAGCTCTAGCAATAATCGCTCAGCAGTTTTTTTGCCAACACCAGGCACGCGAACCAGCAAACCTGTTTCTTGCAAAGCAATGGCTTGAATTAAGTCTTCAACCGACAAACCACTCAAAATAGAAAGCGCAGACTTTGCGCCTACGCCGTTGACTTTTAGCAGTTGCCTAAACGTTGCGCGTTCACGCTCTGTGCCAAATCCATACAATAACTGTGCATCTTCACGCACAACAAAATGGGTGAGCAGGGTAAGGGTTTCACCAACACTGGGTAAGTTGTAAAACGTGCTCATCGGCACTTCACATTCGTATCCAACACCGTTGCAATCAATCACCACATGCGGCGGTGTTTTTTCAAGCAAGATGCCTTTTAGGCGTGCAATCATACCAGCCGCCCTCCTTTAACGCGATAGCCTGCTGTCGCTAGCTTGCCCATGCCTTGGCCGCCGTGAGCGTGGGCGATTGCACAAGCTAGTGCATCAGCAGAATCTGGTTTAGGCAGGGCGGGTAAGGTGAGCAGACGTTTGACCATTTCTTGGACTTGCTCCTTTGCGGCGTGGCCGTTACCAACCACCGCTTGTTTGACTTGTAGCGCCGTATATTCGGCTACACTTAAATTTCGAATCACTGCCGCGCTAATCGCGGCACCTCGTGCTTGCCCTAGTAGCAAGGTTGATTGAGGATTCACATTCACGAACACTTTTTCTATTGCAACCTCATTCGGCTGGTAGCTATCAATCACCTCAAACAAGCCATCTAGGATAATTTTTAACCTAGCTGGCAGTTCTTCTCTATCTTCGGTTTTTGCGCTGGCAGTTTTAATTGTACCGCTGGCAATATAAGTGATCTTTTCACCTATTTTTTCTATCACCCCAAAACCAGTGAGTCGTAAGCCTGGGTCTATGCCCAATATTCTGACGACTTTAACTGGCGGCTTATTCAAACTGACTATTCTTCGATCAGCGCTGAGGTGTAGACCTCTTGCACATCATCCAAATCGTCTAATGCATCAAGCAATTTCTGCATTTTAACTGCATCATCGCCAGTAAATACGGTTTCGTTATCCGCTTTCATGGTGACTTCAGCCAGCACAGGGGCTAAACCAGCGGCTTCCAAGGCTTCTTTTACTGCTGAAAAATCTGCTGGGGTGGTAATCACCTCAATACTGCCATCATCATTATTAATCACATCTTCGGCACCAGCCTCTAATGCGGCTTCCATCACTTTATCTTCACTGGTCCCTGGTGCAAACAACAAGCTACCACAGTGCTTAAACATAAAAGCCACTGAACCATCGGTACCCAAATTACCACCAAACTTAGTGAAAGCGTGGCGCACATCAGCCACCGCACGATTACGATTATCCGTCAGGCAATCCACAATCACCGCCGCGCCGCCGATACCATAACCTTCATAACGAATCTCTTCGTAGTTCACACCTTCAAGTGTGCCAGCGCCACGTTTAATCGCATTTTCAATATTATCTTTGGGCATGGATTCGCTTTTAGCTTTATCCACTGCCATACGCAAACGTGGGTTAGTGCCAACATCAGCACCGCCCATACGAGCTGCTACGGTAATTTCTTTAATAAGACGGGTAAAAATCTTGCCACGCTTAGCATCTTGACGACCTTTACGATGCTGAATATTGGCCCATTTGGAATGCCCTGCCATGACCTAATCCTCAATTGCTGAAAAATAATGCGATTTTAGCATAAAGCCATCAGGCTTTTAATCCTCAGACCTATTAATCACAAGCGCATTAGTCTTGCCCCATAGCGGGTTCTATTTCGTCGTGTGCTTGCATGGCGTGTATAGAAATCACCAGCAAAGCGAGGCCAATAAACAACATACCAATAATCTCAGATGTTGATGGCTGTTCACCTAATTGTATCCATGCGGCGAGTACGCCGATTAGAGGGGCTAACATAGAGGTCATACTGGCAACGCCAGCAGCCAATCTTTGCAAGGCATATAACCAAAGCAACCAAGCTAATGCGTTACATAAAACTGCATTAAAGCCTATGGCGGCAAATAATCTTGGTGACCAATCAATAGGCGGCGCATCCACCCAAAATGCCACGACCACTAAAGGCAAAGAACCAAAAAGCATCTGCCATGCGGTCAGCGAAATCAAATCCAAATCTGGCGCACGATGGTGTAATTTTTTAGCCAAGATAACTGCCAAAGCCCAAAACACGCCCGCCATTACCGCCAGTGACATGCTAAATACATCACTGCCCAAATGTAATGGATCAAAAATTAATAGCAAACCCAGCATGGAAGCAAATACCGC
Organism: Candidatus Methylopumilus sp.; assembly: GCA_049424605.1. Lineage (GTDB taxonomy): Bacteria > Pseudomonadota > Gammaproteobacteria > Burkholderiales > Methylophilaceae > Methylopumilus_A. The sequence goes on along the minus strand of JBMSSY010000073.1, from coordinate 4,432 downwards.
CAGCCATTGTATGCCACGTATTTTTTCGCCCAGTAGCGGCCAAGCCAGCACCATCACCCAAAATGGCATGGTGTAGGTTAATACCGCGGTTTTACCTGCGCCGCCATGGACCAGCGCCCAAATAATCAAGCCAGTAAATCCACAGGTTTGCAAAATGCCAAGCAAGATAAGTGTTGGCACTTCTTTGGGCCGCAACGGTTTTTTCATCATCCACAGCAGCGCCAGCAAACACAATGCGCCTAAAAATGTACGCAAAGCACCGAACTGAAATGGCCCCGCATCGAGTAAGGCATACTTCATCACTACCCAGTTGTATCCCCACAATAGCGATAGCAAGATCAATGCGCCAAACGCTTTGAGTTTTGTTGATTTTGCTATCACCATGTATCGTTATCCTTGGGTTTTTAAACTTAAGCTTAAAGACTGATAAATATCACTCAGATTAGTTCCAAATGTGGCTGAGGACTTTCCAGCCACCGTCTGCTTGACGACGATAAAGCAGATGCACATTGCCGCTAAACGTTTGGCGCTCGCCTTGCTCATTAACTACGGCGGCGCTCCACAAGCCACGCTGAAAAGCCATATCGCCAGACTCACCTGCCTCTATCAACTCAAGTTGATGGTCCATGATGCCTTGTGCAATGGCGTTGTTCCAAAATGCTAACACCTCAGCTTGACCAGACACTTGTGCAGCACCCGCTGGAATGACTGCGGCGGCGGCATCGTACATGGCCGCAACTTGCTCGGCTTGTTTGGCATTAAATGCCGCATCCCATTGAGCGTTTAACGTTTGTAAGGTTGATTGAATACTCATACTGCTCTCCTAATTAAAAAAACAAAAAATCTTTAAAGCTTGCGATTAAAAGCCGATAAGCCCGCATTAATTTGCATCAATGTTGTCTCTAGCTGCTGGCGTGCAGGCTCATCAACGCCTGCCATACAGGCTCTTAAACGGGCGTAATAATCGGGCATCACATCATCTAATTTTTGCTGGCCCGCATCCGTTAATCTGATGGATAAACGGCGTCTATCTTCGTCATCAAACACTCTAGCCACCAAGCCATCGCGCTCCAAACCGTCTAACAAACCTGTCATGGTGGCGCGGCTCACCCCAGCTTTTTCAGCCAATAGCGAAGGCGTAGAGGTTTTGTTATCCTCACGCATCAATAAAATCAGCACCCACCAACGGCCTTGCAATAGGCCGTGCTGGCTTAAACAAGCATCAAGCGCGATGGATAAATCAGTCGCCACACGTAGCAAATGCAAAAACGAGGAAATTGCACTCACGTCCGCTACAGGGTAGCGTGCGGCAAATTTTTCCAATACCTCAATAGAAGGGAGATCACGCAGTTGCAACATAGTTAGCCACTTAATAGTTAGTTGGCTAACTATATCAACAAGTTTAGAAAAACACAAATAAAAAATGCTACTTTTTATACAAGCAGCAGCAAAGTATTTGCCCATAAAAAAAGCGCTCACCAAATTGATGATGAGCGCTTTTGACCAACCTTAAATTTTGACTAGCCTTAAATATTGCTACAAATAACGCGCCAACATAGCGTTTTGCAAATCAGCCGCTGGCAGCGGTAGCTTGACAGAGATGCCGCTACCAGCCGCCTCGGTAACAGGCTCACCTTTTTTGTTCAACATGCGCTCTACGATGATTTCGCGATTACCGCTTGGATGCACAATTTCCAAACGGTCACCGACGGCAAAGCGATTTTTTACCGCAATTTCCGCCAAGCCTTTGCTATCGTCATAAGCAGTAATATCGCCCACATACAAGCTACGGTTAGACTTAGAATAGCCTTGCATATAATTTTGATGATCTTCGGTATGGTGACGCTCTAAAAAGCCATCGGTATAACCGCGATTAGCCAGACTTTCCAGCTCACCTAACAAGCGCATATCAAACGGACGGCCTGCCACCGCGTCATCCACCGCACGGCGATAAGCTTGGCAAGTGCGCGCCACGTAGTAACGTGACTTGGTGCGGCCTTCAATTTTAAGCGAATCCACACCAATTTTAGTCAGCCGCTCTACATGCTCAATTGCACGTAAATCCTTGCTGTTCATAATATAAGTACCGTGCTCATCTTCCATAATTGGCAACAATTCACCTGGGCGATCTTTTTCCTCGATCAGATAAACTTTGTCCGCCTCTGGATGGCGTTGCATACTGCCGCAACTGGATAAATTAGACTTTTCCATCTCGGCTTTAAAGTCAAAATCTTGCAAACGAATCACGCCAGCGGCGTCTTCAGCCGCATCATGCACTTTGTAATCCCAACGGCAACTATTGGTACAAGTGCCTTGATTAGGATCACGATGATTAAAATAGCCTGAAAGCAAGCAACGCCCAGAGTAAGCAATACACAATGCGCCATGCACAAATACTTCCAGCTCCATATCTGGGCAAAGTTGGCGGATTTCTTCGATTTCATCAATTGAAAGTTCGCGCGACAAAATCACGCGCGTTAAGCCCAAAGCTTTCCAAAATTTCACTGCGGCATAATTGACCGTGTTGGCTTGTACTGAAAGATGGATATCCACTTCAGGCCATTTTTCACGCACCATCATAATCAAGCCAGGGTCAGCCATAATTAAGGCATCTGGCTTCATGGCTACCACAGGCGCCATATCCGCCATATAAGTTTTGATTTTGGCGTTATGCGGCAAAATATTACTCGCCACAAAAAACTTTTTGCCGCGAGCATGAGCTTCATTAATACCAAGCTCAATATTCGCCATTGAAAAATCATTATTTCTTGCACGCAAACTATAACGTGGCTGACCTGCGTACACAGCGTCTGCGCCAAAATCAAACGCCGTCCGCATACGGTCTAAATCGCCAGCTGGCGCGAGTAACTCTGGAACTTTCATTGCTTACAACCTTTAATCAATCTGCTTTTATTCGCCAATGATTTTAACTAATACGCGTTTTTTACGGCGCCCATCAAACTCACCATAAAAAATCTGCTCCCAAGGACCAAAATCTAAACGGCCTTCGGTAATCGCCACGACCACTTCACGCCCCATAATTTGGCGCTTCATATGGGCATCTGCATTATCTTCGCCAGTATCATTATGACGATAATTACGAATAGGCTCATGGGGCGCCAAGCGCTCTAACCATTCTTTGTAATCATGGTGCAAACCTGATTCATCATCATTGATAAACACACTGGCGGTAATATGCATCGCGTTGACCAAAGCCAAGCCTTCACGCACTCCGCTCTCACGCAGACACTCATTAATTTGCTGGGTAATATTAATAAGCGCCACGCGAGTGGGCGGATTAAACCAAAGTTCTTTACGATAGCTTTTCATAAGTTTTAAACCTAATTATATTGATATCGCCTAATGACTATTTTTGAGGCGCTGTCACTTCTTTGACAATAAACCAATGACCGTTTTCATTTTCAAAGTTTAATACTTTAGTAACGGTATCGCTATATTGGCCGCTAGCGTAGTGTTGCACAAAACGCACCTCGGCTTTAGCCGCATCCGACACAATATTCACTTTCTCTAAAACCAAGGTAATCTCGGCTGGATTTGCACCCACACGTTGTTTACGTTGCGCGATCCAAGCTTTTTGACTCAAGCCTTCTGGCTTAAATTTGGCTGAATAAAAACTCAAATAAGCATCAGCATTTTTGGTACGCCAAGCGCTAGCCCAAGCTTCCAAAGTTTTAGCTACCGCCTCTTGGCTGCTTGGCGCTGCATCAACCGCAACATCTGGTGCTGACGCTTTAGCTTCTTCCGCGGCAGGCGCTGGCTTTTCTACAGCCGCTACTGGGGCAGCAGATTCTTCTTTAGCAACTGTCTCAGCCGCAGGTGCAGGCTCAACCGCAGGCGCAGATTCAACCGCAACAGTAGGTTCAGGAGCAGGTTCAGCAACTTTGGATGCTTCAGCCAGTTCACCTACAGCGGCTGGCTGAGCTGATTCGGCTGCTTGAGTCGGCTCATCATCCTGCCAGAACTTCAAGCTATCCCACCATCCTTTTTCAGTCGTTTGCTTAGATTCAGATTTTGTCTCAGCAACGGTGGTAGCGCTGGCTGTGCTTTGATTATTGGCCGCAGGCTTAGACGCCTCGGTCGCTGTATTAGCCTGACAACCCACATACTGCGTGGTTTCGTTGATTGTTAAAGTGGCCAAATCAGCACTCAAATCTAGCTTGCTAATCCCGTTGCTGTATACCTTACTGTCACCGTTCTGCGTGAGTAGCACTTCGCGTTCAGGCAAAATCAACCAAGCAGATGCGCCATTATCCAACATGCGCACAAAGAATTTTTTGTTGTCTTCGCACAAATAAGCCACCGAATTGGCTGGCTGGTAAACCCGTGGCGCATCGCCATTACCAAAAGGCCAAAAATTGACCTTGTTTAAATCCTTTACGCTGCTACAAGACGCAAGCAACATACAAGTCCC
>JBMSSY010000072.1:0-7199 GCA_049424605.1 Candidatus Methylopumilus sp. | reverse complement strand
GACCAAAAAGGCCGCATAATTGGTAAAACCACAGGCAAATTAGATTTTGCGAGTCTGCATAAACTACTAGATCAATCGCTTGCGAACAAAGGAACGAAATAATGTTGTGGGTCAAAGCTTGGCATATTATTTTTATGGTGACATGGTTTGCGGGGATGTTTTATTTGCCGCGTTTGTTTGTTTACCATGCCATGTCGGATGACAAAATCAGCCATGAGCGCTTCAAAATCATGGAGCGAAAATTGTTCTACGGGATTATGACCCCAGGCGGCATTCTAACCATCGCCTTTGGACTATGGCTATGGCTGGGCTATGGTATTACTGGCGGATGGCTGCATCTCAAAGTGGCTATAGTGGCGGGCTTGGTGGCTTATCACTTTTATTGCGGCAAATTATTACTGGACTTCAAACACGACCGCAATCGTCACAGTCACGTTTATTACCGATGGTTTAATGAAGCGCCTGTTTTAGCGCTGATTGCCATTATTATTTTGGTAGAAGTAAAACCATTTTAAACGGTTGACCCTATGCAAATCCTTGATTCAGAATGGCTAATCAAAATGCTCGCAAAATCTGGCCTCACGCCAGAAGCGAGAATGCTGAGCCTGTTTGAAATATTGTCAGACTGGCTGGATGCGCCTCAAATTCACGCGCTGATTAAGCAAGAAAATATAGACCATCACCAGCCCCAGCTTTTGCTGAACTATTTAAGCACACAGGCGCAAGAGGCGGGTGCCGCCATGCCCAATATGCTGGCTGAACAATTGATATTTCTCGCCAGTAGCGCATTAAAAAATCATCTTGAAGATGCGCAAAGCACATCGCTACACCACGCCAAACATGCCGCCCAAGCGCTGATTGAAGCGCAATGCGAGAGCGAATCCATGCAAATCAACAAGTCCACGCTCTACAGCGCGCTGGCTGTGTTTGTAAGCATCATCGTCATTGGCGCCTTGCTTTATTCGCATCAACCATCTGCTGTCGCGCAACCAGCGATTGCCAGCAGCATGTTCCAGTCCAGCAATCCCCAGCCAAGCGATAATCAGCCGGCTATTGCTGGCAACCCCAAACAAACGGCGGATATGTATGCCTCGATTGAAACCATGCGCGGCGGCGATTGCCAATATATTGAAGCCCTACAAATCCCCGACGCAGACAAAAAAATCTACCTAGAAAATGTGGTGGGCGGACAAGTGCCAACTAACGCGCACGACCAAATGATTGCCGAACACTATATGCAAAAGATACGCTGCAACTACACGCCGATGCTGATGAAAGACTCCACCAACTAAAATATACAGTTCTGTATAAATAATATGCTAATGTCGTGCTTAGGATTATTCTTTACTCATTCATTCAATTGAATAAAAAAATAATTAAAGCGCATTGATTAATTACTTAGTAGTAAATACCAAATCTGTAATTTTTTGTGCTAGAGTTAAATTTTTAGGCATCGAGAAATCTATATGTCTCCTTTACGCGAAAAGATATTGCACGTTGCGACTGATTTATTTCAGACTCGGGGCATTAACTCGACTGGGGTAGACACGATTGTTGCGGTTGCTGGCACCACAAAAATGACGCTTTATAAATATTTCAAATCTAAAGAAGATTTGATTTTAGAAGTGTTACAAAAAGGCCATCAAGACTTTCAAACTTGGCTCAATGACAACCTTAACCGCAGCAGCAAGCAACCTGCCGAAAAAATCCAAAAACTTTTTGATTTTATTGAGCAATGGGTCACCTCTCCAGATTTTAGAGGCATGGCTTTTATCAAAGCCTCCGCAGAGTTTCCTAATGAGGAAAGTGCCATACATAAACTCTCTGCCGACCATGCAAAAGAATTTCGCAGCTATATTGCTGGCCTTGCCACTGAAGCAGGGATTGCCGATGCTGATGGTTTAGCCTTGCAACTCTCTTTACTCATTGAAGGCGCAATGCAAGCCGAGCAAATGAAGCGCGGATCTGGCGCTGTGAAATATGCCAAAAAAGCCGCCAAAATTCTAATCGACACCGCCCCTAAAAAACGCGCCTAAACAAGTAAGTAGCATCTTCCGCCTTGCTCTAATTAAGCCCCATCGGGATAATAGCGTTTTAACTTAACTTAAAGCTTTTATCTCATGCAAACCCTGATCTGTGGCTCTTTGGCTTTTGACACCATTATGGTGTTCCCTGACAAATTTAAGCATCACATCCTGCCAGAGAAAATTCACATGCTGAATGTGGCTTTTTTAGTCCCAGAAATGCGCAGAGAATTCGGCGGTACTGCGGGCAATATCGCTTACAACCTACGATTACTTGAAGATAACCCTATTATCATGGCAAGCGTTGGTGAAGATTTTGCTGCTTATACCGCATGGTTAGACAGTCACCAAATTAGCACCGCGCATATCAAAAAAATTGCCAATAGCTTTACTGCCCAAGCTTTTATCACCACCGACTTGGACGATAATCAAATCACCGCTTTCCATCCAGGCGCAATGAATGAGTCTTATCAAAACAGTGTGCATGACGCCCAAAATATCAGCCTTGCCATCATCGCCCCAGACGGACGCGAAGGCATGTTTAAGCATGCAAAAGAATGTGCTGAAGCGGGCATCCCATTCTTATTCGATCCGGGTCAAGGCTTGCCCATGTTTAATGGTGAAGAGTTATTAAGTTTTATTGAAATGGCTGACTACTTAGCCGTGAATGATTACGAATCACAAATGCTACAAGAAAAAACTGGCTTGGATTTAAACAGCTTAGCTTCAAAAGTAAAAGCCATGATTGTTACTTTAGGTGCCAATGGCTCACACATTTACGCAGACGGTCAACGCTTTGACATTCCACCCGTTAAAGCAGATGATGTAGTAGACCCGACTGGGTGTGGCGATGCTTACCGCGCAGGCTTGTTATATGGCATTTCACGCGGCTGGGATTGGCCAACCTGCGGCAGACTCGCTTCGGTAATGGGCGCCATCAAAATTGCTAGCCGTGGTGGACAAAACCATAGACCGAGCAAAGCAGAGATAGAGCAAATTTATACGCAAGCTTTGGTGGACCAAACCAAACTAGAAGAAAATGTTTAGATTAAATAGAAAGGTCATATCATGAAACGTCATTATTTATTTAGAACCGCCCTGATTGTGCTAATTGCTGGCTTGCTAAACGCTTGCGCAAGCTCAAACTCTGGCGATGTTTACAGCCGTGACGAAGCCAGAAAATTACAAACTATCCGTAAAGGCGTGGTTGAGTCTGTGCGCACAGTCAAACTAGAAGGCACAAAAACACCTGTCGGCACTGTAGCAGGCGCTGCGGTGGGCGGTATTGCTGGCAGCACCGTGGGCGAAGGAAAAGGCTCAGCGATTGCCGCTGTGATTGGTGCCGTTGCTGGCGGCCTAGCTGGCTCAGCGCTTGAAGAAGCGGTGACGAGAAAAGACGGGCTTGAAATTACCGTTAAACTCGACAATGGTAGTTTAGTCGCCGTTGTGCAAGAAGCCACTGAATCATTCGCGCCAGGCGACAATGTCAGATTAATCGAAAGCGGTGGCGTAACGCGAGTTAGCCACTAATATGCTTTATTGCGGTGAGACTAGATCTAGCTAGTTTCACCGAAACGTCAAATGCTAGTCACAGTTTTGTCATAAAAAGTTCGTAAAGTCTAACCTGTTAAAAACCTATCTAACAGGAGTTTGAGATGCTAAAACAGCAATCCTCAGCAGACTTAGCCAACATCACCAGCATTCAAGAGCAGCAAGTTGTTGACCATGATTTGTATATCAGCTTTGCGCGCAATCCGAGTGAAATTGCTGAAGCGCAACGCTTACGCTACAAAGTATTTGCCGAAGAAATGGGCGCCAATATTCAAAGCGAGGATGGACTAGATCAAGATGGCTTTGATGCGTTTTGTGATCACTTGTTAATCCGTGAGAGCACCCATCATCAAGTGGTTGGCACCTATCGCATTCTTAACCCAGTGATGGCTAACGAGGCAGGAGGCTATTACTCTGCGGGCGAGTTTGATATTAGTCGCCTACAACATTTATTTCCACACATGGTGGAAGTTGGTCGCGCTTGTGTGCATCGCGATTATCGCAATGGCGGCACCATCACCATGCTCTGGGCTGGCCTGGCCAAGTATATGCAGATTCACAATTATGAATACATGATAGGTTGTGCAAGCATACCTATGGCGGATGGTGGACATATGGCAGCTAGTCTTTATAATAGCTTGCAAGAAAAATATCTGTGCCCAGCCGAATATCGCGCTTTTCCGCATTGTCCTTTGCCTATGGCAGCCTTACAAAAAGATTTGGCGGTCGATTGCCCTCCCCTCATTAAAGGCTACTTACGTTTAGGCGCTTATATTTGCGGAGAGCCTGCTTGGGACCCTGATTTTAATAGCGCAGACATGCTAGTCATGCTGCCCCTATCACGTATGAATAGGCGTTATGCTGCCCATTTTTTTAAATAATCACAGATACTCATCGTTGATAGTCCGCATCATCCGAATTGCTCGGATTATCATACACACGGTTTACGGTGGCTTTTTAGGCATGGTGATTATGCCTTCAGCCACCGCCAAACAACGCAATTGGATTGTTAGTCATTGGTCTAGAAATTTACTGAATATCTTAAATATAGAAGTGATTAGACAAGGCAAGCTACCCAGCCATGATGCGATTAATACCATGTTTGTTGGCAATCATATTTCTTGGGTCGATATTCATGCGCTTAATAGCGTACGTGCGGTGCGTTTTATTGCCAAATCCGATCTCAAAAGCTGGCCTATTTTTGGCTGGCTTGCCAAGAAATGTAATACGTTATTTATTGAACGTGAGCAAAAGAAAGACGCGGTGCGCGTCATCGAAGAAGCAACAAGCAGCCTCAAAAATGGCGATTGTTTATGTTATTTTCCTGAAGGCACCACCACTGACGGCACGCATTTATTGCCCTTTAAAGGCAGTTTGATGCAAGCGCCGATTAATGCTGGCGCCACCATCTGGCCTTTTGCCATTTACTATCCTGATGCTAATGGCAGCGCGAATACCGAAATGGCATTTGCTGGCGAGACTACCTTGATAGCTTCTATTTGGCAGATTGTTTCGCTCAAGCAACCTAAAGTGATTCTGACTTTTTTAGCGCCAATTTCACCACACGGTCATGAACGTAGAGGGCTCACCATTGCGGCTCGCCATGCCATTGCCGATCAACTCGGCTTTAGTCACTAAGCGGTCTAATCTGCAAAGTGTATGCTGATGGGCGCATCATCCACATGACAAGGCACTTGAAACACGGCCTGATCATCCAAACGTAAAGCGGTTAAGGCGCCACCCCATAAACAGCCAGTATCGAGTGCGTAAACATTGTTCGCCTGATACAAGCCCAGCGCTGACCAATGACCAAAAATAATCGGCGTATCAATAGATGCTCTGTCTGGCGCTTCAAACCAAGGGAAATAGCCCGCAGGACAATTCGCTTTTTCACCCTTAAATTTAAATTCCATCTCACCTGCTTGCGAACAAACGCGCAGACGAGTCATGGCGTTGGTAATCACTCGCAATCTATCCCAGCCCGTTAATGCGTTATCCCATTGATCGGGCTGGTTGCCATACATATGTTGAAGAAACTCACGGTAATTATCCGCCATCAGCGCCTGATGCACCTCATCCGCCAAAGACTGTGCTTGGCTCACCGTCCATTGTGGCAAAAGTCCTGCATGCACCATTAAATAGCCTTGAGCCATGTGTAGCAAAGGCTGATGACGCAGCCAAGTTAATAAGGCTGGCGCATCGGGGGCATCTAATAAACTTTGTATGGTGTCGCTACGGTGCGCATTAACAAAGCCCTCAGCCACCACCAGCGTATGCAAATCATGATTACCCAGCACGGTCACAATAGCAGACTGATGATCGACCACCCAGCGCAATACTTCCAAAGAGCCAGCACCGCGATTAATTAAATCGCCCACCAGCCAAAGCTGATCGTTGCTAGGATTAAATTGGATTTTTTTCAGCAGTGACTGAAAAGAATGGAAACAACCTTGAATATCACCAATTGCGTAACTGGCCATATTAGTGAGCAATGACCATGCTGAGCATCACCCAGCCATGGTCATCCCATTTGAAAATGCCGTTTATTTAGCCGCCTTAAAGCTAGCGCCACCTTGGTTAGCCATATAGGCCACCGCGTTAGCTACTTCGCCATCGCTTAATTCTGGATTGCCACCACGCGCAGGCATGGCACGAATCCCAGCAATCGCATGTTTTACTAAAGTGTCATAACCTTGAGCAATACGTGGGCCCCAAGCAGATTTATCACCAATCTTAGGAGAACCCAAAGCCCCCACCGCGTGACAGGCTGAACAAACGGCTTTCACCACTTCCTCACCGCCTTTATCAACGTGAGGGCCAGTCTCAACCACAGCCTCTGCCAATTGGGCAACAGGCTTAATGCTTGCCTCAACTTGCGCTGACGCGGCTTTAGGATCTGGGTCTGGAATATGTGCGGCCTGAATATCCATTAACATTCGAACAATCATCACTATCACTAACAACGGCGCAAACAAACCGCCCAACACAGCAAGCACTACTTGGCGTACTGTCGTTTTTGGAAAATCATGGTCACTCATAAAACCCCATTCTTAAAGAAAAAATAATCAAGTAAAAATTAAGCTCTGATTATACTAACAACTCCCTAGCGTTAAAAGGTAATTGTATGGGCGAACGGACAAGCAAGCCTTGCATTTACGATAATCTAGTCTTTGTTGGACATTAGCGCTGGCAAATGGTTTTGAATCCAGCACATCACTACAACACTCTTTGCGTGCCTAATTCAATCACTCGATTAGGTGGAATTTTAAAGTAAGAGGTTGCACTACTTGAGTTTTTAAACATCCAAATGTAGAGCATTTCACGCCAATAACTTAAACCTGAATCTAGTTTAGGTATGAGGGTATCTCGACCTAAGAAGTAAGAAGTCTTCATCGGCTCGTAATCAACCCCTTTTAACTTACTAAGCTCTAGTGCTTTGGGAATGTTGGGGTCATCCTTGAATCCGTATCTCACTAATATACGATGAAATCCATAATCTAAATCCTCAACTTCAACTTGTGCATTCTCAGCAATATGCGGCACATCTTCGGTCTTGATGGTGACCATTAAAATATTGCTATGCAAAACCTGATTATGATAAAGATTGTGCAAAAGCGCATGAGG
>JBMSSY010000071.1:0-7257 GCA_049424605.1 Candidatus Methylopumilus sp. | reverse complement strand
AGCACTTATCAGCGTTTCAGACAAACAAGGCATACTTGAGTTTGCCAAAAACTTGCAAAGTTTTGGCGTAGAAATTCTCTCAACAGGCGGTACCGCTAAACTATTCCGTGAAAACAATATTGCTGTGATTGAGGTCAGTGACTACACTGGCTTCCCAGAAATGTTAGATGGTCGCGTTAAAACGCTACATCCCAAAGTACACGGCGGTATTTTAGGCCGTCGCGATTTGCCTGAACACGTTGCCGCCATGCAAGCAGCCAACATCCCGAATATCGATATGGTCGTGGTCAATCTTTATCCATTCCGCGAAACGATTGCTAAGCCCAATTGCAGCTTAGAAGACGCGATTGAAAATATCGACATCGGCGGCCCAACCATGGTGCGTGCTGCCGCCAAAAATTACCATCATGTCGCGATTGTGACTGACCCAGCAGATTATGCGGTGATTGCCCGCGAAATGGCCTCCACCAAAGGCGCTGTAGGTGCGGAAACACGCATTATGTTGGCCAAAAAAGCGTTTTCGCATACCGCTGAATATGATGGCGCGATTAGCAATTACCTCACCAGCCTCACAGTGACTGGCGAGAAACAAGTATTCCCAGATAAATATTCAACACAGCTTACTAAAGTGATGGACTTGCGTTACGGCGAAAATCCTCACCAAGAAGCCGCTTTCTACCGTGATGCAACTGTGCCAGTGGGCGCGCTTGCCAGCTTCAAGCAACTACAAGGCAAAGAGCTTTCTTACAATAATATTGGTGATGCGGATGCCGCTTGGGAATGCGTTAAAACATTTGATGTGCCTGCGTGCGTGATTGTGAAACATGCCAATCCATGCGGCGTAGCCATTGGCGCGACCTTGCTAGAAACTTACCAAAAAGCATTTAGCACCGATCCCACTTCCGCTTTTGGCGGCATCATCGCATTCAACCGTGAAATTGATGCAGCCACTGCCGAAGCGGTAGTTAAACAGTTTGTAGAAGTGGTGATTGCACCCGCTGTTTCAGCAGAGGCCCAAGCAATTTTTGCCGCAAAAACCAATGTGCGGGTATTAACCGTGGCGCTTGGCTCAGAACTGAACGCGCTGGAATACAAGCGTGTAGGCGGTGGTTTATTAATACAAACGCCAGACGCTTTAAATGTCACGCCAGCACAATTCAAAATCGTCACCAAAAAACAACCCACACCCAAACAGCTTGAAGACTTACTATTCGCTTGGCGTGTGGCTAAATTCGTCAAATCCAATGCCATTGTATTCTGTGCTAATGGCATGACACTTGGCGTTGGCGCAGGCCAAATGAGCCGCGTCGACAGCACAAAAATTGCCGCCATCAAGGCGAAAAATGCCAATCTGGCATTGCAAGGTGCTGCGGTTGCTTCTGATGCGTTCTTCCCATTCCGTGACGGCGTAGATGTCTTGGCAGAAGCTGGCGCTTCATGCGTGATTCAACCTGGCGGAAGCGTTCGTGATGAAGAAGTGATTGCCGCCGCAGATGAGCATGGACTCGCCATGGTGCTCACTGGTTTCCGTCATTTCCGCCACTAAAAACATAAGAACTAGGAATCAACAATGAAAGTGATGATTATTGGTGGTGGCGGTCGTGAACATGCTTTGGCATGGAAAGTCGCTCAAAATAAACAAGTCAGTCGGGTCTATGTTGCCCCTGGTAACGCAGGCACAGCGCTCAATCCAGATATGGTCAATGTTGCCATTACCAGCGTGCCTGACTTAGTTGCCTTTGCACAGTCTGAACAAATTGCCATGACGATAGTCGGCCCAGAAGCCACACTTTCTCAAGGCGTGGTCGATGCCTTCCGCCTAGCTGGACTTAAGATTTTCGGCCCAAGCAAAGCGGCGGCGCAACTTGAAAGCTCTAAAGATTTTGCAAAAGCTTTTATGATACGCCACCATATTCCAACGGCGGCTTATGCCACATTTACTGATGCGCAAGCTGCTCACGATTATGTGAATAAACAAGGTGCACCAATAGTCATTAAAGCTGACGGTTTGGCGGCGGGCAAAGGTGTCGTGGTTGCCATGTCGCTCGCTGAAGCACATAGCGCGATTGATTCCATGCTGTCAGATAACAAGCTAGGCAGTGCTGGTGCGCGTGTGGTGATTGAAGAGTTTTTAACTGGTGAAGAAGCGAGTTTTATCGTGATGGTTGATGGCAAAAATATCTTGCCACTCGCCACCAGCCAAGACCACAAACGCTTACGCGATGGCGACCAAGGCCCCAATACTGGCGGCATGGGCGCTTATTCCCCAGCACCGATCGTCACCCCAGTGATTCATGCCAAAGTGATGCGTGAAATCATCAAACCCACAGTGGAGGGCATGGCAGCAGATGGTATTCCTTACACAGGGTTTTTATACGCAGGCTTGATGATTAGCCCGAATGGTGATGTCAAAACTTTGGAATTTAATTGCCGCATGGGTGACCCAGAAACACAGCCGATTTTAATGCGCCTTAAAACCGACTTCCTTAAATTAGCCGAACACGCGATTAACGGTACGCTCAATCAAGTGGAAGCTGAATGGGATAGACGCACTGCACTTGGCGTTGTCATGGCATCCGCCAACTACCCTGATGTGCCACGCACTGGCGATGTGATTAGCGGCTTGCCTGAGGGCAATGCTGATATGCAAGTATTCCATGCAGGTACCGCCATGCAAAATAATCAGGTCGTGACCAGTGGTGGCCGTGTATTGTGTGTCACTGCGCTTGGTGAAACCGTCAAGTACGCGCAAACCCTTGCCTACCAAGCCGTTCAGACCATCAAGTTTGAAGGCGCGCAATACCGCAAAGACATTGGCTATCGCGCAGTTAAAGGCTAATTCACTTTGAATGCCCGTGGCCTTAGGCATTTTTTAACATCAGGCGGGGTCATTGCCTATCCAACAGAAGCCGTGTTTGGCTTTGGCTGTGACCCTAGCAATCGCCGCGCAGTTCACCGTATCTTACGTATCAAAGGTCGCCCACAACATAAAGGCCTGATACTGGTGGCAGACTGCTTTAGTCGATTAAGTCCCTTTGTCGCACCATTAACTCCGTCTCAAATGCAGACCATGCAACAATCTTGGGGACGTCCGCAACAGCCACATACTTGGGTAGTGCCAGCGGCAAAACACTGTCCAAAATGGTTAACAGGTCGCCATCAAAGTATTGCCATCCGCATCAGTAGTCACCCTTATACTGCAAAATTATGTAAAGATATGGGCATGGCTTTGGTCTCCACCAGCGCAAATCATAGTGGTCACCAAGCGGCAAAAACATACAAACAATGTCAGCAGATTTTTGGACACCAAGTCCGTATCATGTCTGGCAAAACGGCAGGTGCAAAAAAACCTTCCACCATACAAGATTTAATGACTGGAAAAATTCTTAGAAAGTAAGCAATGTCTGAACAAGCAAGCAATCCAAACGCCGTTTATGATTATCTACAAGGCCTGCAAAATCGTATCGTAGAGGCGGTTGAACTTATTGATGGCAAAAACTTTTTGCATGATAGCTGGCAACGCCCAGAAGGTGGTGGTGGCACCTCTTGCATGTTAGAAGAAGGTAATGTGTTTGAGCGTGCTGGTATTGGCTTCTCGCATGTTAAAGGCAATAAGCTGCCCCCAGCGGCTACCGCAGCGCACCCTGAGGCGGCAGGCAGAACTTGGGAGGCCATGGGTGTTTCTTTGGTATTTCATCCGCGCAATCCATATATTCCAACCGTGCATATGAATGTGCGTTTCTTTGTCGCCAAAGCTGCTCAAGGCAGTTCAGATCAGGATATTTGGTGGTTTGGCGGCGGCATGGATTTAACGCCTTTTTACGGCTTTGAAGAAGATGCTGTGCATTTTCACCGCACTTGCCGCGATGCTTTAAGCCCTTTTGGTCAAGATTTATATCCAAGTTTCAAGCACCACTGTGATGCGTATTTCCACCTTAAACACCGCAATGAACCGCGTGGTATTGGTGGTATTTTCTTTGATGACTTTAATCAACTGGGCTTTGAGCAAAGTTTTGCCATGCTTAAAGCGGTTGGCGATGCTTTTGTAAGCGCCTACTTACCTATCGTACAACGCCGTAAAGACATCGCTTATGGCGAACGCGAACGCGATTTCCAAGCCTATCGTCGTGGTCGTTATGTTGAGTTCAATTTAGTATTTGATCGTGGCACCTTATTTGGCTTGCAATCGAATGGTCGCACTGAGTCCATCTTACTTTCCATGCCGCCTATCGTAAAATGGCGCTATGATTGGAAGCCTGAGACGGGCAGTGCTGAGGCTAAACTTTATACTGACTTTTTGATTGATAAAAACTGGTTAGGCCTATGACAAGCATCGCTAGTAGCAACATTCAAGATTTACTCGACTTTATTGATGCAAGCCCTAGCCCTTGGCATGCGGTTGCCACAGCATCTGCGCGCTTAAGCCAAGCGGGCTTTGTCGCTTTAAATGAATCTGAAGCCTGGCAACTTGAAACAGGTGGTCGCTACTTTGTCAGCCGTGGTGCTAGCTCACTAATTGCTTTTAGCATAGGCCAACATGCGCTTCCTAGTGCAGGCATTCATATGGTGGGCGCACATACCGACTCACCTGGTCTGCGCCTTAAGCCCCATGCGGCTTATAGTAGCGATGGCTTAATTCGCATCGGCGTTGAGGTCTATGGTGGGCCGATATTGGCGACTTTTGCTGATCGAGATTTAAGTATCGCTGGGCGCGTCAATATCCGCACCGCACAAGGCTTTGAAACACGTTTAATCAAGTTTGATCAGCCCATATTAAGATTAGCCAATCTGGCCATTCACCTCAATCGAGAAGTGAATGAAAAAGGCCTCAAATTTAATCGACAAACTGAATTGCCTTTATTATTTGGCGAAAGTGTTGATGGCCTAGAAGCCGATGCCCAATTTTTAGGGCGTATTGCCAACTTATTGAAGGTTGAAGTAAAAGAAATTATTAATTTCGAGCTGAATGTATTTGATACGCAAAAAGGCGTGATCTGGGGGGCAAATCAGGAGTTTATTGCCAACAGCCAACTGGACAATCTAGCCTCTTGCCATGCCGCAATAACGGCTTTACTCGCCAATCAAAAACCACACACGACTAGCCTTTGCGCCCTGTTTGATCATGAGGAAGTTGGCAGTCAAAGTGCAACAGGAGCAAGCGGTAGTTTCTTATCTGATGTTATTTCACGCATCACGCTGCACTTAAATCAAGAAGAAAAATTACGCACCTTAGCCAATAGCTTTTTTATCAGCGCGGATATGGCACATGCTTTTCATCCTAACCATGCAGCCAGTTATGAGCCTTGTCATCATGTACACATTAACCAAGGCCCTGTCATCAAAACCAATGCTAATCAGCGCTACGCAAGCAGTGCTGACAGCGCCGCACGTTTTATTAGGTTGTGTGAGCAAGCTGGCGTACCCTACCAACAATACTCACACCGCGCTGATTTAGGCTGTGGCAGCACCATAGGCCCTCTTGTTGCTTCGCGTTTAGGGGTGGCGACTGTGGATGTTGGCTCACCGATGTGGGCTATGCACAGCATCCGTGAAAGCGCTGGGGTTTTAGACCATGCCTATATGATTAAAGTGTTAAGTAGCTACTATTCCTAAAACAAAACCTTTAAACAATAAGGGAGTGCCCATGTTAGCTCAGTTATTCAAACAAATTTTCCGCACAAAACCAGTTTCAAGCAAAAACAGCGGTGAACTCAAAAAATGTCTGAGTGCTTTTGACCTCACATTACTTGGGGTAGGCGCCATTATTGGCACAGGTATTTTTGTGCTAACGGGGATAGCCGCCGCTAACCAAGCTGGGCCAGCGGTAATCTTGTCTTTTATTATATCGGGCACCGCTTGCGCTTTTGCAGCGCTGGCTTATGCAGAGCTTGCTGCATCAGTGGGTGGTTGCGGTAGTGCTTACGGTTACAGCTATGTGGCTTTTGGCGAAATCGTTGCATGGATGATAGGTTGGATTTTGTTATTAGAATACAGCGTCTCTGTTGCTGCGGTGGCCAATGGTTGGTCAGGCTATTTTAATAACGCACTACAAGCCATAGGCATAGGCCTGCCTGATGCGCTGACCACCTCTCCAGAGCTTGGCGGCATTATTAATCTACCCGCTACTGCCATTATTCTGATTCTGATGGTGATGCTGATTAAAGGCGCAAAACAAAGTGCGCAACTGAATACCGCGATGGTGTTTATCAAAGTGCTTGCCATCACTATCTTTGTTGGGGTGGCCGCTTTTAATGTGCATCCTGAAAACTGGCATCCGTTTATGCCTTATGGATGGTTCAATACCTTACCTGATGGTAAAACAGTAGGTGTGCTGGCGGGTGCTTCTTTGGTGTTTTTTGCTTATGTGGGTTTCGATGCCGTTTCAACCGCGGTTGAAGAGGCCAAAGATCCGCAGCGCGATGTGCCCATAGGCATTATTGCCTCACTGACATTCTGCACCATTATTTATGTGATTGTTGCGGGCTTACTCACTGGGATAGTGCCTTACAACACATTAGGCGTGAATCATCCCGTTGCCTTTGCCTTAACCTCGATTGGTTATAGTTGGGCGTCTGCATTAGTTTCCACTGGCGTGATTGCTGGACTCACCACTGTAATGCTGGTGCTATATTACGGACTCACCCGCATTATTCTGGCGATGAGTCGTGATGGTCTGATTACGCCCTATTTGTCACACGTTAACCCATCTACCCAAACACCAGTGCGCGTTATTATCATCACGGGTGCCATCATGGCGATTGCTGCAGGGCTAGTGCCATTGGGCGCTTTAGCAGAGTTAGTTAATATTGGCACCTTGGCGGCTTTTGTATTGGTGTGTTTAGGGGTGATAGTGCTGAGAAGAACACATCCTGATTTACCTAGACCTTTCAAAAACCCATTTACGCCTATGTTCCCTATGTTGGGTATGCTTTCATGCGGTGCATTAATGGCATTTTTACCGCAACAAACTTGGACACGTTTTTTACTATGGCTGGCGCTAGGCCTTGTGATTTACTTCGTTTACTCAATCAGACACAGCAAACTTCATCAATCTTCAAACCGATAAAGTTTTAAAACTAAAGATTGAGTGCAATAAAAAAGCCAGTCTTTTGAACTGGCTTTTTTTATTCTGATTTAATCTATGGTTGATAGATTAAAGTGACAACACCCAATGAACGATAGTTTTGATATCTTCATCTTTCACTTGTGGGCTGTTTGCTGGCATTGGAATTGGACCCCAAACACCGCTACCGCCTT
>JBMSSY010000070.1:0-7350 GCA_049424605.1 Candidatus Methylopumilus sp. | reverse complement strand
TAGCTCTGGATCACCTGATGCGTGTGGGCGGCAAACAAATTGCACAGGGAAGCGGAATGGCTCATTTTGTTCTGAATGGGCGGCTGGGGCTGACTCTAAAATCTCTAACATGGTTGGCCCTTGGTACCAATCCATTGCATCGCCGCGGTCAACCAGCATGTCGCCAGTTAAGGCAGAAAGTGGCACCACTTGAATATCGCGCCCCGCACGTTGCAAGCCGATTTGTTCAGCAAAGCTTAAGTAGTCGGCTTTGATTTTTTCAAACGTGGCTTGGTCAAAATTCACCAAGTCCATTTTATTGATGGCAACGACGATATGCGGAATACCAACCAAGTGCGCTAAGAATGAATGGCGGCGGGTTTGGGTGAGAACACCTTTACGCGCATCAATCAAAATAATAGCAAGATTGGCGGTGGAAGCCGCCGTTACCATGTTCCGTGTGTACTGCTCATGGCCTGGTGCATCGGCAATAATGTACTTGCGTGTGCCTGTGCTGAAATAGCGATAGGCCACATCAATGGTAATGCCTTGCTCACGCTCAGCTTGTAAGCCGTCTGTCAGCAAAGACAAATCTACTGTTTCAAGACCGCGCTTTTTAGAAGTGCGATCCATTTGGGTGAGGGTGTCCGCTAAGATGCTTTTAGTATCAAACAGCAGGCGGCCGATAAGCGTGCTTTTGCCATCGTCCACGCTACCACAGGTCATAAAGCGGAGTAGGCTATCGTTGTGTTGAGTGGTCATTAGAAATAGCCTTCTTTCTTACGTTGTTCCATTGAGGCGTCTGATGTTTGGTCGTCAAGCCTTGTTGCGCCACGCTCGGTAATGGTGGTGGTGGCAGTTTCCAGCACGATTTTAGCGATGCTGTCTGCATCGCTGATAACAGGCGCCGTGCAAGTAATATCGCCCACGGTGCGGAAGCGTACTTGCATATTGATAATCTCTTCATCGGCTTTAGGCTGATTAATCACTTCGCCAGAAGCTAGTGGTACGTTTACTGGCACGATAGAGCCAGCACGCATGACTACATCACGTTGATGCGCGAAATAAATACTAGGTAAGGCTAGCTTTTCACGTTCGATATATTGCCAAACATCCATTTCTGTCCAATTGGAAATTGGAAAGGCGCGGATATTTTCGCCTTTGTGTGAACGTGCGTTGTATAGATTCCATAACTCAGGACGTTGATTTTTCGGGTCCCATTGACCGAACTCATCACGGAAACTCATGATGCGCTCTTTGGCACGGGCTTTTTCTTCATCGCGGCGTGCGCCACCAATACAACAATCAAAGCCAAACTCTTCAATAGCTTCTAATAGCGTGACTGATTGGTGTTTGTTGCGTGATTCATCTTCTGATTTCAACACCACAGTGCCACGTTTCATGGAGTCTTCTACCGAGCGCACAATTAAGCGCTCACCAAGCTCAGCGGCGCGTTGGTCGCGGAACTCAATCACTTCTTTGTAATTGTGACCAGTATCAATATGCATCAGCGGAAAAGGGAAGCGGCCTGGGCGAAAAGCTTTTTCTGCAAGGCGCAAGATACATAAAGAATCTTTTCCGCCTGAGAATAGCAGCACAGGATTGGAGCATTGGCCTGCGACTTCACGCAGAATGTGGATCGCTTCCGCTTCTAGCCAATCAAGGTGGCTAAGGGTTGTTTTGTTTGCTGTTGTCATAAATTTCAACTGGTTAAAATCAAATAGGGTTTACTTCTTAACATGAAGGCCACATTCTTTGCTGGTTGGGTCTTCCCACCACCAGCGGCCAGCGCGGACATCTTCACCAATAGCTACGGCGCGTGTGCATGGCGCACAGCCTATACTAGGGTAGAAGGCGTCATGTAGTTTGTTGTAAGGCACTTGGTGCATGCGGATATAGCCCCACACTTCTTGCTCAGTCCAATCACTTAGCGGATTGAATTTTTCTAACTTGTTGCCTTCGTCAAACTCTTGCACAGGCAAGTTGGCGCGTGTGGTGGCTTGTTCTGCGCGCATCCCAGTAATCCAAGCTTGCTTGCCTTTGAGTGCGCGCTGTAGTGGCTCAACTTTACGCATATGGCAACAAGCCTTACGCATATCTATACTTTCATAGAAGGCGTTGATGCCATTTTTTTGTACGTACTCCTCAACAGTTTTGTGCTGAGGAAAATAGATTTTAAGTTTGGTTTGATAAGTGCTCTCGACTTCTGACATCAAAGTGTAGGTTTCGGCTGGCAAGCGCCCTGTGTCTAGAGAGAAAATCTCAATGGCGAGTTTTTCACGCATGATAATGTCAGTCAGTACCATGTCTTCAGCGCCAAAACTATTGGCAAAGGTAATGGCTGGAAATTTTGCCAAGGCCTGTTGTAATACGCTCAATACTTGTGCGCGCTTAGCCGTTACAGATTGCTTGAGGGCTTCTGTTAGCTCTGGGCTAGTTGCTGGATTTTTAGCGGCTGAGCGAATGATGGATACGTCCCCAAACATTATCGACTCACTCTCCGCCAAGCTGGCTGTGTGTTATCAACCGCGCCTTGATATGGCTCACTAAAATCTTTAAGGCTAGCCAGAGCTTCAGTTGCTGAACGGTCGGCGCGGATTAAATAGCTGTTAAAGCCAGAGCGTTTTAAGAAAAACAGTTGGTCGCGAAGCACATCGCCAATAGCGCGCAACTCATTGTTAAAGCCATAACGTGTGCGGAGTAAGTTGCCGATTGAAAAAATACGGCCATCTGCAAAGCGTTCGACATAAACAGCGACTAAGGCAAAAGCATTGATGTCTTGGATTTCAGGCATGATATCTTCAAGCGCTTCGTGAGTGGCAATCACTAAGCCTAACTCACCTTGAGCCACGCGGCTGGCAAGGGCTGCTTTGTTGGCGCGCCATACACTAAATGGGACAAGCACTTTGCCTGTTGCTGGAATTTGAGTGGCGGCGATTTGCTCTGCTGAAAAAGTTTCTTCACCTGTGAGCTTAAATAACACCACTTTACCCGCTTGCTTACGCACGGTTTCTTCACCTAGCGTTGGTGGGCTGACGCGCGTCCATTCATCAGCAATAATGGCATTGTCTTTAATTAAATTAGACATTGCTGGACTCCTTGCTTGCATATACATGCGCTTTGAATGGTGGCACACCAATACGGCGTACCGTATCAATAAAGCGTTCTTCGGCGGTGCGCTCTTGCAGATAGACTTCAATTAAGCGCTGAACCACACCGGGCATTTCTTCGGCTGAGAATGAGGGGCCTATCACCGTACCTATGCTGGCATCGTTACCTTGTTTGCCACCTATGGTGACTTGGTACCACTCAGAGCCGTCTTTATCCACGCCTAAAATGCCGATATGACCAACATGGTGGTGACCGCAGGCATTCATACAGCCTGAAATATTTAATTCTAAGTCGCCTATATCATGCAGATAATCGAGATTGTCGAATTGCATTTGGATGGCTTCGGCGATAGGGATACTTTTCGCGTTAGCAAGCGAGCAAAAATCGCCGCCTGGGCAGCAGATAATGTCAGTCAATAAGCCGATATTAGGTGTTGCTAAACCAGCCGCGCGTGCTTTTTCCCATAGCGGGAATAAATCGCTTAGTTTGACGTCCGCTAAAATCAGGTTTTGTTCGTGTGAGGCGCGAAGCTCACCAAAGCTGTAAGCATCAGCTAAGTCAGCCACAACAGCCATTTGCGCTGAAGTAATATCACCTGGGGCATGACCATGCGGCTTGAGTGATAAAGTCACAGCGCGATAGCCAGCTTGTTTATGTGCATGCACGCAGCGTTTTACCCAAGCTGCAAACGCTGGATTGCTTGAGATGGCAGCATCAAAGCTTGCATCGTGTGCTGGCAACTGCTGATAAGGCATGGCTTCAAAGTGTTTAGCAACACGGGCCAATTCAGCTTCGGTAATTGTGTTTGGATTATCTTTGAGATGTAGCCATTCAGCTTCGACTTGTTGTTTGAACTCTTCAATACCTAAAGCTTTTACTAAAATCTTAATGCGTGCTTTATAAGCGTTATCGCGGCGACCATGTAAATTGTAAACGCGAATAATCGCTTCGCAGTAGGTGAGGGCGTGTTGCCATTCAAGATGTTCGCGAATAACGCTGCCTAAAATAGGCGTGCGACCTAAGCCACCGCCCACCCAGACTTTAATGGCTGTTTGGCCTTTGGCATCTCGATAGAACTCCATGCCAATATCATGCGCTTGCACGATGGCGCGGTCTTGTGCGGTGCCTGAGACTGCGATTTTGAATTTACGTGGCAATAAAGCAAACTCAGGATGAAAAGTGCTCCATTGGCGCATGACTTCAGCCATGGCGCGTGGATCTATCACTTCATCAGGGGCTACGCCAGCAAACTGGTCTGTGGTGATATTGCGAATACAGTTGCCAGAAGTTTGAATGGCGTGCATTTCAACGGTTGCCAACTCTGCCAAAATCTCAGGCACATCTTCTAATTTAGGCCAGTTAAGTTGTAGGTTTTGACGGGTGCTGAAGTGACCATATGCTTTGTCGTATTTTTGCGCGATTTGGCCAAGCTTACGTAATTGCTTAGATGACAACATGCCATAAGGCACTGCAATACGCAGCATAGGCGCTTGGCGCTGAATATATAAGCCATTTTGCAGGCGTAAAGGACGGAACTCATCTTCGCTGAGTTCACCAGCGAGATAACGATTGGTTTGGTCGCGGTATTGGGCGACACGCTCGTTCACGAGTTGTTGGTCAATGGCGTCGTATTTATACATAGTGGTTCAATTTTTCAAAGAGGCGATATTTTAATGCAAAACCCGCTTGGATTCACGCTTTATATTGGCATTAAGCCCTGTTTGTGGTGGGCTTAATGTAAAACCAGTTTCAGACCTACGTAAATCAAAATCGCAGCAAGGGCGATGCGTAGCCAATGTTCAGCTACTTTGGCGCTTAGGTGACTGCCTATATAGATGCCAGGAATAGAGCCAATCAGCAAGGTACCAAGCAGATTGTAATCAACTGTACCTAAGCTGGCATGCCCTAAACCTGCAACCAATGTTAAAGGCACGGCGTGTGCAATATCGCTGCCTACAATGGTGGTGATTTTTTTGTGTGGATAAAGCACGATAAGCGCCGTTACCCCCAAAGCACCAGCACCCACTGAGGTGAGGGTGACTAAGCCACCAAGTATGATGCCAAGCACCACAGTGCTTGCCGCCACATATTGCGCTGGGATGAGTGTTTCTTTTGCCAGCAGTTTCATCAGTTTTGCGCGAAGTAACACGGCGACCGATGTCACAATCAAGGCGATACCTAAACTGAATTTAATGGTGGCAATCGCATCGCTAGAATCTACGTCTATGGTGCGCAAGAATAAAATGGTGGCAAATGAAGCGGGTACGCTACCTGCCGCTAATAGCTTGACGATACGCCAATCAATATTGCCTAGTTTGCCATGCGCAAAAATACCTACTGATTTTGTAATCGATGCGTAAAGCAAATCTGTACCAACCGCCAAAGCTGGCTTGATATGAAAGAACAATAACAAAATAGGCGTCATCAATGAGCCGCCGCCTACGCCAGTTAAGCCAACTAAAAAGCCAACCACAAAGCCAGCGATAATGAAGCCAAAATCCATATAAATCCTTAATGCAATTGAGGTTTGCCTGAAACTAAACTGATGGCATTATAATAGATTAAATATGTTGTTTTTATAACAGTTTGTTCTTAATATATATCTATTAGTTATAAAAGAAAGCCGCGATGAAGTTACATCAATTAAGATACGTCAGTGAGGTAGTAAAGCAGGGCTTTAATATTTCTTTGGCCGCTGATGCTTTGCATACCTCTCAGCCTGGGGTAAGTAAACAAATCCAATTGCTGGAGCAGGAGCTTAACTTACAGATATTTCAGCGGCATGGTAAGCGTTTGACTGGTATCACCGAGCCAGGAAAAAGCATAGTGGAACTGGCTGAGCGCGTAATACGGGATATGAGTAATATCAAGCGCGTTGGCGACGAGTTTAGTCACGAAGATGTTGGCACGCTGACCATCGCCACTACGCATACGCAAGCTCGTTATCGCTTACCTTCGGCGGTTAAAGCGTTTATGGAAAAGTATCCAGAAGTGAAGCTTAATATCCACCAAGGCAATCCCACGCAAGTGGCAGAGCAAGTGCAAAGTGGCGAGGCTGACATTGGCATAGCGACTGAGGCAATTAGCCATTACGAAAAGATTTTATGTTTGCCAGCTTATCAGTGGAACCGCTGTGTAGTAGTGCCGCCTGGGCATCCATTAATCAGTGATGTGCCTTTAACGCTAAAAAAACTAACGCAATACCCATTGATTACTTATGACTTTGCTTTTACTGGCGGCTCTTTGGTGAGCAGTGTGTTTGAGAAAGAAGGATTAGTCCCTAATGTGGTGCTCACCGCTATTGATGCGGATGTGATTAAAACATATGTCAGCTTGGGCTTAGGCGTGGGTTTGCTGGCAGCGATGGCTTATGATGCTGAGCGCGATACTAATTTGGTGGCTTTGGATGCTCGTCATCTTTTTCCTGATAGCGTCACTTACCTTGGAATTAGGCGTGATGCCTATTTGCGCAAATTTGCTTATGAGTTTATCCAACTGCTCGCACCGCATTTTGACCGCAAGGCAGTGATAGAAGCGCTCAAGCAATAAGTTAGCGAGCTAGCCTGTGGTTTCATTGCTTTTTAAGTTATAATCTTGGCTCGAAATTATTGTTGGTTCGTTATTTTTATTAAGTAATTATTCGGAGAGCGCTATGGCTAATTTATTAGAACAATTGAAGTCTATGACCACTATCGTGGCTGACACTGGTGACGTTGAAGCGATTAAAAGTGTAAAACCTATTGATGCAACAACCAATCCATCTTTGGTATTAAAAGCCAGCCAACTACCACAATATGCATCATTGATTGATGCTGCGATTGCTTATGCAAAAGCACAAGGCGGCTCTAAAGCAGAACAAATTGACAACGCAGCTGATAAATTGGCTGTGTTGATTGGTACAGAAATTACTAAAGTTGTACCAGGTCGCATTTCAACCGAAGTGGACGCACGTTTGTCTTTTAATGTTGAAAAAATGGTGGCTAAAGGCCGTAAGTTAATCAAGCTATATCAAGATTCAGGCGTTAGCAAAGACCGCGTGTTGATTAAATTAGCATCAACATGGGAAGGCATCAAAGCAGGTGAGATTCTTGAAAAAGAAGGCATCCAATGTAACCTCACATTGTTGTTCGGTTTCGGCCAAGCACGTGCTTGTGCAGAAGCTGGCGTATTCTTAATCTCACCATTCGTTGGTCGTATCTTAGACTGGTACAAAGCTAAGAACCCAGGTACAGAATACACACAAGAAACTGACCCAGGTGT
>JBMSSY010000069.1:0-7498 GCA_049424605.1 Candidatus Methylopumilus sp. | reverse complement strand
AGGCTCCAATACGGCGAAAAGGAGCCTACAAATGCAAAGTAGGCGAAGTAAAAAGCGGAAAGGCGCCAATAAGGAAGTTGCATATCAGGCCTATAAAGAGGAATTAGATACTGTTTAGACCTGAATGAACATCAGCATTCTGTGCGCGATTGCGCAAAGCATGGTCAATCAAGACTAAAGCCATCATGGCTTCCACAATCGGCGTGGCACGAATGCCCACACATGGGTCATGCCGACCCGTGGTTTGCATCATCATCGGCTGACCATTTTTGTCGATTGAGTTACGCGCTTGAGGAATGCTGGAAGTTGGCTTAAAGGCAACATTAACGAGGATATCTTGACCGCTAGAAATGCCGCCCAAAATTCCACCCGCATGGTTAGTCGCAAAGCCATTTGGTGTTAGTTCGTCGCTGTGAACGCTACCGCGCTGCGCAATAGATTCAAAACCTGCGCCGATTTCCACGCCTTTTACCGCGTTAATACTCATCATGGCATAGGCGATTTCAGCGTCTAAACGATCAAAGATAGGCTCGCCCCAGCCGACTGGTACGCCTTCGGCAATCACACTAATTTGCGCGCCCACAGAATCACGCTCAGCCCTAACATTGTCTAGATAAGCCTCTAGCTCAGGCATCATCGCCATATTCGGTGTAAAAATTTTATTGTCTGGGTGCTGCACATCATCCCAACTAGCGAAAGGGATATTTAATGTGCCTAGTTGGCTTAAATAAGCGCGTATGGTCACCCCATAGCGTTGTTTTAGCCATTTTTTGGCAATCGCGCCAGCGGCTACTCTTACTGCGGTTTCACGCGCACTTGAACGACCACCGCCGCGGTAATCGCGAATGCCGTATTTTTGAGTGTAAGTGTAATCTGCATGGCCTGGACGAAAGGTGTCCATAATCTTGCTGTAATCTTGACTGCGTTGGTCGGTATTGCGTATCAAAAGGCCGATAGGCGCGCCCGTGGTTTTTCCTTCAAATACGCCAGAAAGAATCTCTACACTGTCGGCTTCACTGCGCTGAGTCACGTGGCGGGAAGTGCCCGGTTTACGTCTATCTAAATCAATTTGTAAATCTTCAGCGGACAGCTCTAGCCCTGGGGGACAGCCATCTACCACACCGCCAATCGCAGCGCCGTGCGACTCACCAAATGAAGTGAGCGTGAATAAAGTACCAATGGTATTACCAGACATGAGAGTTCTCTTTAATTATTGCCATCAATAAGCGTAAGTTTACCATAAGCCACATCAGGGTTGCGGCGCGCAAATAGTGCATCTACATCGAGATTGCACCATTAAACTTCTCGCCATGTACCTAAAGCTAAATCATCTAAGCAATAAGACCCAATCGCATATCGAATTAAGCGCAAAGTAGGAAAGCCGATTTTAGCTGTCATGCGCCTGACTTGGCGATTTTTGCCTTCTGAGATTTTAATCTCCAGCCATGTGGTGGGAATGGCTTTGCGCTCACGAATTGGCGGATTGCGCGGCCATAACTGGGCAGGCTCTGGCATGATGTTGACCTGTGCTGGCGCAGTGACAAAATCGCCCAAATCGACACCTGTTAATAGTGGCATTAAATCTGCTTGTGTAGGAGCGCCCTCGACTTGCGCCCAATAAGTTTTGATTTCTTTGTACTTTGGATGCGAAACACGGTGTTGCAGTGCGCCGTCATCGGTTAAAATAAGCAAACCTTCACTATCCGTATCCAATCTGCCAGCAGCATAGACATTTGGGATAGCAATATAGTCAGCCAATGTTTGGTGATTGTCGTGTGCGCTAAATTGGCACACCACGCCGTAAGGCTTATTGAACAGGATTAACATAGCACTCAGTTTTTTATTTTAAGATTTTTTATTTTCAAGCTCTAACAGATAAGGTTTATAACGCATGTCATCCAAAATCGCGGTTCCAAACTTTGGTGAAAAAATCACCGTTAATGCAGATAACACTCTGAATGTACCTGACCAGCCTATTATCCCATTTATTGAGGGTGATGGCATTGGTGTAGATATTACGCCACCAATGCAGAAGGTAGTGGATGCTGCGGTACAAAAAGCTTACGGCGGTAAGAAGAAAATCGCTTGGATGGAAGTCTTTGCTGGCGAAAAAGCCACTAAAGTTTATGACAAAGACACTTGGTTGCCTGAAGAGACCATGAAGGCGGTTCGTGACTACGTCATCTCCATCAAAGGCCCACTCACCACCCCTGTTGGCGGTGGTATACGTTCACTTAACGTAACTTTGCGTCAAGAGCTGGACCTATACGTTTGCTTACGCCCAATTCAATATTTTACTGGCGTACCTAGCCCTGTGAAACATCCAGAAAAAACCGATATGGTGATTTTCCGTGAAAATACTGAAGACATTTATGCTGGCATTGAATGGGCGGCTGGCACACCCGAGGCTGAAAAGGTCATTAACTTTTTGAGCGATATGGGTATGCGTAAAAAAATTCGCTTTCCTGAGTCATCAGCCATCGGCATCAAACCTGTTTCGATTGATGGTAGCAAGCGCTTAATTCGCAAAGCAATTCAATACGCCATTGATAACAATCGCAAATCAGTCACGATTACCCACAAAGGCAATATCATGAAGTTCACCGAAGGTGGCTTTAGAGATTGGGGTTATGAAATCGCTAAGCAAGAATTTGGCGCAGTAGAGATTGATGGCGGCCCTTGGTGCAAACTGCCTAACGGCATCATTATTAAAGACTGTATCGCTGATGCTTTCTTGCAAGAGATTTTGTTGCATCCAAGTGATTACGATGTGGTCGCTGCGCTTAACTTAAATGGTGACTATATGTCTGATGCGCTTGCCGCGCAGGTCGGCGGCATAGGCATTGCCCCTGGCGCCAACTTATCTGACACTGTGGCCATGTTTGAGGCAACGCACGGCACCGCGCCTAAGATTGCAGGCAAAGACATTGCTAATCCAAGCTCCATTATTCTTTCAGCTGAAATGATGCTACGCCATTTAGGCTGGGTAGAAGCGGCAGATTTAGTGCTAAAAGGCGTAGCTAAAGCCATTAGCGCTAAACGTGTCACCCACGACTTCTCTTCTCAAATGGAAGGTGCAACGCAAGTGGGTAGCGCGCAGTTTGGTGAAGAAATTATCAGCCAGATGTAATTAAGCGCTGTTGTTGCTTCAAATAAGCAAAAAGGCTTGAAGTTAATCACTTCAAGCCTTTTTATTTGGTGTTTTATTTGAGCTAATTTATTCGCTCAATTTTACGCTTAAGCTCGCTTAGCCTTTTTGAATATTAGAGGCTTGTTTGCCTTTAGGTCCTTCAGTCACTTCAAAGCTGACGCGCTCGCCTTCTTTTAAGCTTTTGTAGCCAGAATCTACAATCGCAGAGAAATGGGCGAACAAATCATCGCCACCATCATCAGGGGTAATAAAACCAAACCCCTTAGCATCATTGAACCACTTTACGCTACCTGTTGCCATTTTTTACTTCCTTACTCAACTAATAAAGGGAGGCTCCCCCAAAAGTTTGTATTTCAAAATACCAGTTCTGTTGCTACAGCATCTAAATTCGAAATCTCAAACGCCTGCCCATTTTTTACTTTTTCTTGTTTTTTCTGTCAAGCAATTTTACAAATTCAAATTCAACATCTTCATTTAAATGACAATTAAGATTATTTAATTTTATGTTAAATTTTTTAACATTTTTATATATAAATTAAGCAATTATCTCTATTTACAAATAAAAAAGTAGCGTGCATTATCTAGCCATTAATACCGAAAAATAATAGTCAACTTGATTATCTTAAGCCTTACTGATCACATATGAATACATCACAAAAACTTGTTGGTATCGCACGCACTTTAGTACAAAACCAACTGCTCACCGAAGCACAGGCAATAGAAGCTAACAATCAAGCTTCGACCATGAATATTGCTTTTGTATCGCAACTCGTTTTAAGCAAAAAAATAAAAGCGATTGATATTGCAACTTCTGCCGCCAATACCTTTGGCTTTCCATTGTTTGATTTAGACGCATTGCCACCTGAATTTAAGCCTGTCCAAAATATTGACCCTGTCATTATGCAAAGCAGGCGCATCATGCCGCTAATGAGCAGAGGCAACACCTTGTTTGTGGCTGTTTCAGACCCATCAGAAGTCAATAAAGTGCTCAATGAAATTCAGTTTAAAGTCGGCATGAGCCTCTCTTTGGTATTGGTGGAGGATGACAAATTAGGAAAATGGATAGACAAGCTCTCCAATACCCATGAGGCTGATATCCAATCATTACTCACTGATACAGATGCGGATGAAGATGTATTACAAACCTACAACGCTGATAATCAAGCTATTGATATTGATGACGATCCCATCGTTAAGTACTTACAAAAGATTTTGTTAGATGCCATTAATATCGGCGCGTCTGACATTCATTTTGAGCCTTATGAAAAGTTTTATCGTATTCGGTATCGTATTGATGGGGTATTACGTGAAGTAAGCCAGCCGCCATTAACTGCCAAAGATAAATTGGCATCTCGCATTAAGGTGATTTCCAATTTAGATATTTCTGAAAAACGAATACCGCAAGACGGTCGCATGAAGTTGGTGCTTTCAAAAACGCGGCATATTGATTTCCGCGTCAGCACATTACCTATGCTGAATGGCGAAAAAATTGTGATGCGTATTTTAGATCCTTCCAGCGCAACGCTAGGGATTGAAGCGCTAGGTTATGAACCTGAACAAAAAGAGGCGCTACTTAATGCCGTCAGCCGCCCTTATGGCTTGGTACTGGTCACGGGGCCTACTGGCTCGGGGAAAACCGTTTCTTTGTACACTTGCCTGAATATTCTCAACAACCCCGATATTAATATTTCAACGGCTGAGGATCCTGCGGAAATCCCACTGCCAGGGATTAATCAAGTGAATGTCAATGATAAGCAGGGCTTAACCTTTGCGGCAGCACTGAAAGCCTTTCTGCGCCAAGATCCTGACGTCATTATGATAGGTGAGATTCGAGATTTAGAAACTGCTGATATGGCGATTAAAGCCGCTTCCACTGGGCATATGGTGTTATCAACACTGCATACCAATGATGCGCCCTCCACACTGACCCGTCTGATGAATATGGGGGTTGCGCCCTTTAATATTGCTTCAGCCGTTTCGCTGATTACCGCACAGCGTTTAGCAAGGCGGGTATGTCCAAGCTGTCGAAAACCCGTTAACGCGCCAAAAGAGGCGCTGATCGGCATGGGCTTTACTGAAGCAGACTTGGATGGTAGCTGGCAGTTGTATGCCGCCAACCCTGAAGGCTGTGAGCAATGCACCAGCGTATACAAAGGTCGTGTGGGGATTTATCAAGTCGTGCCTGTAACGGATGCCATCAGTCGCATCATTATGAAAAACGGCACTGCGCACGATATTTCAGATCAAGCCAAAATCGAAGGCGTCAAAGACTTGCGCCAATCTGGCTTATTAAAAGTCAAACAAGGTTTAACCACCATTGCTGAAGTAGAAGCAGTGACCAATATATAAATAAGGCGGATATCACATGGCAATTAGCACATCCAAAGAAGCAATCTACCAATGGGAAGGCAAAAATAAAAAAGGCAATACTGTTAAAGGGGAAATGAAAGCAAAAGGCGAAGCATTCGTCAGCGCAGTCTTGCGCAGAGAAGGCTTTAGCAATATCACCGTCAAAAAACAAAGTAGTTTCAAACGCCCGCAAAAAATCACCGAAAAAGATGTTACCTTACTCACCCGCCAACTTGCCGTGATGCTTAAAGCAGGCGTGCCGCTGTTACAGTCATTTGACATTATCGGCAAGGGTCACAGCAACGGCTCAGTGACTAGGTTGCTAGCAGAGATTAAAAGTGAAGTAGAAACAGGTAGCAGTCTTAGCCAAGCGTTTAGAAAACACCCGCTTTATTTTGATAGTCTATTTTGCAACTTAATTGACGCTGGCGAACAAGCAGGTATTTTGGATAGTCTGCTCGAAAGCTTAGCCAGCTATAAAGAAAAAATCTTAGCCATTAAAAGCAAAATCAAATCTGCGCTGGTTTAGCCGGTTTCCATCGTTGTCGTCGCTTTTGTTATCACTGCTGTGATTATGATTTTTGTGGTTCCTGCCTTTAAAGAACTGTTTAGTAGTTTTGGCGCACAATTACCAACACCAACATTAGTAGTGATGGCCATCTCAGATTTTTTTGTGGACTATTGGTGGCTTATTTTTGGCAGCATAGGCGGCGGCCTATGGTTTTTCTTTTACACTTGGAAACGCTCGGTCGATATGCAAAATACGATGGATGTCGTATTACTAAAACTACCTATTTTTGGCAATCTGATTCGGAAAGCGGTCATCGCAAGATTCTCAAGAACATTATCAACAATGTCAGGTGCTGGGGTTCCCTTGGTTGAAGCCTTAGAGTCAGTTGCAGGCGCTTCTGGTAATCGAGTTTACTATCTGGCTACGAAGAAAATTCAGAGTGAAATTAACACGGGGACCAGTCTGACCATGGCCATGGAAAATACCAATGTCTTTCCAAACCTAGTGTTGCAAATGGTCTCTATTGGTGAAGAGTCAGGCTCAATTGAAGATATGTTATCTAAAGTGGCGGAGTTTTATGAAGCAGAAGTTGATGACGCTGTCGCCGCCCTCTCTAGTCTAATGGAGCCAGTGATTATGGTGATATTAGGCGTGTTAATTGGTGGCTTAGTGATTGCGATGTATCTGCCCATCTTTAAAATGGGTTCCTTGGTATAGCACCAAAAAAAACTATCTCCAACAAGCCAGCAAGACTCTCTCAAGGTTTGACTTGCTGGCTCATGGCATGACTTGACGCACTTATTTTTTACTCGGATTGACCAAAGCCTTTTCTATTTCAGCCGCAGGGTAAGCGCCTAACATGCGCTTGCCGTCTGCAAAGAAAATGGTTGGTGTACTGGTAACGCCCATACGTTTAGCTAAAGCCGCAACCTTTTCTATAGGTGCATCACAGTTAGCAGATTTCTTAGGGAGCTGATTATTCAAAGCCCACTCTTGCCAAGCTTTGCTGCGGTCAGCCGCGCACCAAATCGCTTTGGCTTTATTGGCTGCATCAGGATGCAATTGCTCTAAAGGATACAAGAAGGTGTAAATAGTTACGTCAGTGATATTCACCAATTCGTTTTGCTCCAAACGCTTGCAAAACGGACAATCAGGATCTGAAAACACTGCCATTTTGCGACTACCATTGCCCTTAACCACTTTTACTGCTTGATCCAAAGGCAAAGCCGAGAAATCAATTTTTGACAAATCGGCTAAACGCTCACCGGTCACATCTTTTTTGCTTTTTGAATCAACCAAATGCCCCTCAGCAATTAAAAAACTAAACTTTTCATCGGTATAGATGATTTGACCATTCATATACACTTCATAAAGCCCAGCGTAAGGCGTTTTGACGATACTTTCCACTGTCATTTTTGGATAAGTTGCCTCTCAATATCAATCTCGGTGGATTCAAATCATCCAGTGATGTTCAGTTATGGATCATT
>JBMSSY010000068.1:0-7519 GCA_049424605.1 Candidatus Methylopumilus sp. | reverse complement strand
ATCGAACCCACGACAAACGGATTAAAAGTCCGCTGCTCTACCAGCTGAGCTAACAACCCAAATTAACTAGCTCGAAAGCTAACTAACGAAAGCGCGCAATTATCCATAAAATATAGCTGCCCGTCAATCAAAGTCTAGCGTAAACCTGGAAATTTTCCTTGCATGGCGCGCATCATCTTGCCCATTCCGCCTTTTGCGAACATTTTCATCATCTTTTGCGTCTCTTCAAACTGATTAAGTAGACGGTTCACATCTTGCACTTGAAGGCCCGCCCCCATGGCGATGCGACGCTTACGGGTGGCTTTAATCAGCTCTGGTTTGCGGCGCTCCAAGGGTGTCATGGCGTTAATAATGCCTTCAATACGACGAATCGCTTTATCGCCATCATCACTATTCATTTTTGCCGCCATACCCGACATTTGGCTAGGAAGCTTATCCATCAAGGCTCCCATGCCGCCCATTTTGCGCATTTGCACCATTTGCGCTTTAAAGTCGTCCAAATCAAAGTTTTTGCCCGATTTGACTTTGTCGGCAAGTTTTTTGGCTTCGTCTAAATCGACATTTTTTTGTGCTTGCTCAATCAA
The DNA here is from genome assembly GCA_049424605.1 of Candidatus Methylopumilus sp. Classification (GTDB taxonomy): domain Bacteria; phylum Pseudomonadota; class Gammaproteobacteria; order Burkholderiales; family Methylophilaceae; genus Methylopumilus_A. The sequence continues at coordinate 6,935 of JBMSSY010000068.1, read as the reverse complement.
CGAGAGCACATCGCCCATGCCAAGCACACGAGAGGCCATACGCTCAGGGTGGAATGGTTCTAAGCCATCTACTTTTTCACTGACGCCGATAAATTTAATTGGCTTGCCAGTCACATAGCGTACAGAAAGCGCTGCACCACCGCGTGAATCACCATCTAGCTTGGTGAGCACCACGCCAGTGAGCGGCAGGGTTTCACCAAAGGCTTTTGCGGTATTGACGGCGTCTTGGCCTTGCATTGCATCGACCACAAACAAGGTTTCAACAGGGTTAAGCAAGCGATGTATTGTTTTGATTTCTGCCATCATGGCTTCGTCTATGCCTAGCCGCCCTGCCGTATCAAAAATCAATACGTCGTAATAAAACTTTTTAGCATGCGCTAAAGCATCTTGGGCAATGTCTTGTGGCTTTTGATTGGTGTTTGAGTCAAAACAGTCTATCTCTAAGCTTTGGGCAAGCGTTTTGAGCTGCTCAATCGCGGCAGGGCGATAAATATCAGCACTGGCGAGCAAGACTTTCTTTTTTTGCTCTTTTAATAGTTTGGCTAGTTTGGCAGAGGTGGTTGTTTTGCCTGAGCCTTGTAAACCAGCCATGAGGATAACCGCAGGCGGCACAGCGGCAAGGTTTAAGCCTGCATTTTGTGCGCCCATAAGCTTGGTAAGCTCTTCATGCACAACTTGAATAACCGCTTGGCCTGGCGTGAGGCTATCGAGCACTTCACGGCCTTGCGCCCGAACTTTGACCTCAGCGATAAAATCTTTAACAACCGCTAAGGCAACGTCTGCCTCCAACAGCGCCATACGCACTTCACGCATGGCGTCTGCGATGTTGTCTTCGCTAAGACGCGCTTGCCCCCTCAGGGTTTTAATCACGCTTTGTAAGCGACCGCTTAAATTTTCTAACATATTTGGATTGGCCTTATTAAACTCTTCATAAGACTGACGTTAACGCGTCAGAAAGCTCATGTTATAGTGTGCATTCATTTACCAGCGATATAATTTTAACTCATATCATTACTTTGATATCAATACTATGCAAGCATCAACCTACTTACCTTATCTGGCAGTGATTGTTTTATACAGCGTGGTCGCCTTGCGCTTTTGGTATTCTGCATCGCAATCAGCCAGCCAATTCAGATCAAGTAAGCATCCTACTTTGATTGCGCTTGGCTTGTTGATCCATGCTAGTTTGCTGTATCAAGATATTTTTATTGGCGACCTTAACCTCAATATTGCCAATACGCTTTCGCTAATCTTTTGGCTTACGGTGTTGATTTATTGGATAGCCGATTTCAAACATGGCCTGCAAAGCCTGCAAGCATTAGTATTGCCGCCTGCCGCGCTAATGGTAGCGCTACAAGCCAGCTTTCATAACAATGTGGTGGTGGCCTTTGCCAGCGACACACTGTTTGTCACCCATATTACTATTGCGCTACTCGCCTATAGTTTATTTACCTTTGCCGCACTGCACGCACTTTTAATGGCGGCGGCAGAGCGTAGCCTGCATCAAAAATCCTTTTTTATTCAATTGCCCGAGTTTCCACCTATTATGACCATGGAAACCCTGCTTTTTAGAATCATAGGCTTAGGCTTTATATTGCTGACATTCACTTTAATTAGTGGCATGTTATTTTCAGAGCAAATTTTTCATCAAGCGCTAAAACTTAACCACAAAAATATTTTCACTATTATTTCATGGCTGATTTTTGGCAGTCTGTTACTCGGCAGAGCTTGGTATGGCTGGCGTGGTCGTACTGCCATCCGCTGGACGCTGACAGGCTTTGGCGTGTTGTTGCTGGCTTATGTGGGCAGTAAATTTGTGCTTGAGGTGTTACTAGGCCGCTAGCGTGATTTAGTTACGCAGACTGATCACAGGCCAGTTTTGGTCTTGAGCATAGGCTTCTAGCACAGGGTCTGGGTTGACAGCTACAGGCTTATCAACCAGCTTCATCAAAGGCAAATCGTTGTGCGAATCGCTATAAAACCAAGTGGTCGCAAAATCTTTTAATGTTTGCCCACGCTCAGCAAGCCATTCATTCAAACGCGTAATCTTGCCTTGCTGAAAGCTAGGCGTACCAAGCACTTTACCCGTAAATTCACCATTGATTTCTTCAGGCTCGGTGCCAATTAAGTTTGCAATGCCAAATGCGCTGGCAATCGGCTTGGTCACAAAGCTATTGGTGGCAGTAATAATCAACAACAAATCGCCGTTGGCACGATGTTTTTCAACTAAAGCGCGCGATTTATCAGTCATCATCGGGCTAATTTTTTGCTGCATAAACTGCAAATGCCAAGCATCCAACTGCGCTCTTGGGTGCATGCTTAATGGCTTAAGCTGAAACTCCAAAAAGGCATTAATGTCCAGCTTGCCCGCTTTATAATCGGCATAAAATTGGTCGTTGATGCTGGCATGTGCAGCCCGCTCAACCACGCCAATATCAATCAAAAACTCGCCCCATTGATAATCGCTATCGCCCGCAAGTAGCGTGTTATCCAAATCAAAAATTGCTAAATCCAATGCCAACTCCCTTGATGAAAAAAGCCCCCGATAAATAGATGGGGGCTTAGTCCTTAATGCGTAATGCGGTTAAATTTGCGGATGTGCCCGTTCAGATTTAGCGTGAAGCTTATTCAAAGCGTTTAAATAGGCTTTTGCCGAAGCAATCACAATATCAGTATCCGCACCCTGTCCGTTCACAATTCGAGCACCTTTAGCAAGGCGTACTGTCACCTCACCTTGGGCATCGGTACCACTGGTAATATTATTCACTGAATACAAAAGCAACTCCGCGCCACTGCTAACAATCTTTTCTATGGCCTTAAAGGCAGCATCCACAGGGCCGCCACCATCAGCTTCAGCACGCTTTTCAGCGCCACTATCAAACACCGCCACCACTGCGTGTGGCGTTTCGCCCGTTTGTGAACAAACTTGTAAATAGGCTAATTTAAAATACTCGGTGTCGTCGCTGATAAAGTCATCGCTAACCAATGCTTGAATATCTTCATCAAAGATTTCAGATTTTTTGTCTGCCAAGGTTTTAAAGCGGGCAAAAGCGGCATTTAAGGCTTCTTCACCATCCAAAGTAATGCCCAACTCGTCCAAGCGTGATCTAAATGCGTTACGGCCAGACAATTTGCCCAAAGTTAATTTATTGGCGTTCCAACCCACATCTTCGGCACGCATGATTTCGTAAGTTTCACGGAATTTTAAAACACCATCTTGGTGGATACCGCTCTCATGTGCAAAAGCATTGGCGCCTACAACCGCCTTGTTAGGCTGAACTGGATAGCCAGTAATGGTGGACACTAATTTTGAGGTAGGCACGATTTGCGTGGTATCTATCGAGGTGTCCAAATTGAAAACATCGCGACGTGTACGAACCGCCATCACCACTTCTTCTAAGCTGGCGTTGCCTGCACGTTCGCCCAAGCCGTTAATCGTACATTCCACTTGTCGCGCACCACCCATCACCGCCGCCAATGAGTTGGCTACAGCCATGCCCAAATCGTTATGGCAATGCGTTGACCACACAACTTTGTCGGCGTTTTTAACGCGGGCAATCAACTGCTGCATACGCTCACCCCAAAGTGCTGGGATTGAATAACCAACGGTGTCTGGCACGTTGATGGTTTTAGCGCCGGCTTCAATCACCGCATCAAACACTTTAACCAAAAAGTCCATGTCTGAACGTACCGCGTCTTCCGCAGAAAATTCCACATCGTCGGTATACTCTAATGCCCATTTCACGGCTTGCACTGCTCGCGCCAAGACTTCATCTGGCGTCATGCGTAATTTGTTTTCCATGTGAATGGGCGAAGTGGCGATAAACGTATGAATACGGCCTTTTTTCGCGGGTTTAATGGCTTCGCCCGCACGGCGAATATCATTCTCATTAGCACGCGCCAATGAACAAACCGTTGATTGCTTGATGATTTCAGCGACCGCATAAATCGCGTCAAAATCTCCAGGACTCGCCGCGGCGAAACCAGCTTCAATCACGTTGACACCCAATTTTTCAAGTTGGCGTGCAATACGGATTTTTTCTTCTTTAGTCATGGCTGCGCCTGGGCTTTGTTCGCCATCACGCAATGTAGTATCAAATATGATTAATTGATTATTTTGTGTCATTTTATTTTTCCATCTAAATTTTTATAGCAATACCCGCTATGCATTCGTCATAACGGCGTGGCAAATCTATGTTTGAGGTGTGCGTTAGTATACTGCCTACGGCAGTAGCGCTAGACGTAATAGAGCACCAGCCAAGTAATGGCTGGAATTTGAACAAGCTGATGGGTATCTGTTTAATAACATAGCGAAATAATAACATGCTTTTTATCTAGTTTCTGATAATTAAACTTATTGCTCTGATAAGTTTTCTGGTGGATTAGCACTTGCTTTTTTACGGGCAGAATACTGCATCAGCCATAAAACGTAGCCAGACAAGCCATAAACCAAAGCCACAAAAAACAATACTTCTGGCGGACTATAAGAAATCAGCACAAAGGCCAATACAATCAATAGAATCACCACAAAAGGCACGCTGTTTTTAAGATTGATTTCTTTGCCACTGTAAAAACGTAAATCTGAAACCATAGATAAACCAGCAAACAGCGTGACAAACCAAGCTATCCAGTTCATTTTGAACCACGGATAAAACACTACATCACCAGAGATATCATTATCAAACGCCACCCAAACCAAGCCAGCCAACAATGCAGCGGCGGCAGGGCTAGGCAAGCCTTGGAAATAGCGCTTATCAGCACTGCCGAGTTTGGTATTAAATCTGGCCAAACGCAATGCCGCGCTGACGCAGTAAATAAAAGCGGCTATCCAACCCAATTTGCCCATAGGCTTAAGCGCCCAAACATAAATCACCAAGGCGGGCGCCACACCAAATGAGACCATGTCCGACAAACTATCGTATTCTGCGCCAAAGGCGCTTTGCGTATTGGTCATCCGCGCAACGCGACCATCTAAGCCATCCATCACCATGGCAATAAAAATAGCGGCCGCTGAATGTTCATATTTGCCATTCATCGCCTGCACAATCGCGTAAAAGCCAGCAAACAAAGCGGCTGTTGTAAACAAATTAGGCAGTAGATAAATGCCTCGCTCACGCAAGCTGGGCTCTAAACTGCTTTTTCTACGACGCGGACGAGTGCTTTCAGCCATCTGAGGGGTTTCCAATAGTTAATTTTGTCTAGTATATCAAAGCCGTGCTAAATGAGGATGCTTGGGTATGATAGTATCGCGTTTTGATTGATTAGCTTGATGAACCTCATCACATTATTTTCATGCAATTTTCTCTGATTACACAAGATGGCAAGGCGCGCCGCGGCACTATCAGCCTTGCCCACGGCGAGGTGCAAACCCCCGCCTTTATGCCCGTTGGTACTTACGGCTCAGTTAAGTCTTTATCCCCCAATGAAATTCACGACATTGGCGCACATATAGTATTGGGCAATACCTTTCATTTGTGGCTAAGGCCTGGCTTGGATGTGATTGCCGCGCATGGTGGTTTACACCAATTCATGAGCTGGGATGGCCCTATCTTGACCGACTCTGGCGGTTTTCAGGTCTGGAGTTTGGGGGATTTGCGCAAAATTTCTGAACAAGGCGTGAAATTTCGCTCACCCATTAATGGGGATAGCTGCTTTTTAACCCCTGAAGAATCCATGCGCATTCAAAAGGTATTGAATTCAGATATTGTCATGATTTTTGATGAATGCACGCCCTATCCCGCCACCGTTCAAGAAGCGAGTGACTCGATGCAGCTCAGTTTGCGCTGGGCGCGACGTAGTAAAGATGCGCATCAAGGCAATCCGAATGCTTTATTTGGCATTATCCAAGGTGGCATGTATGAAGATTTACGCGATGTTTCGCTCAATGGCCTGACTGAAATTGGCTTTGATGGCTACGCGATTGGCGGCCTTTCTGTGGGTGAACCCAAAGAAGATATGTTACGCATCCTTGCCCACACCGCCCCCAAGATGCCTCAAGACAAGCCTCGCTATCTGATGGGCGTTGGCACCCCTGAAGATTTGGTTGCCGCAGTCAGTCAAGGCGTTGATATGTTTGATTGCGTGATGCCCACTCGCAATGCCCGTAATGGCTGGTTATTTACTCGTCATGGCGACATCAAGCTGAAAAATGCACGCTATAAAATGGATACCTCGCCGCTAGACCCCGATTGCACTTGTTACACCTGCAAAAACTTTAGTCGCGCTTATTTGCATCATTTACATAGATTGGGTGAAATTTTAGGCGCACGCTTAAACACCATACACAATCTACATTATTACCAAGAGCTGATGGCTGGAATGCGCACGGCGATTGAAGCGCAGCGCTTTGAAGCATTCAAACAAGATTTTGCAAGTCAGCGCAGCGGCACAAAGCAAGAGGTATAATAGGTGCCGATAGCGACTCTATGCTAGAATTTCCGTCTTAAATAATTGCTTTATGCTTAATTTTAGAAAGGCTGTATCTCATGTTTATTAGCTCTGCGTACGCTGCCACTGGCACTGCTTCAACAGATTGGACAAGCTTTGTGCCCATGGTCGTTATTTTTGTATTGTTTTATTTCATGTTGGTTCGCCCACAAATGAAACAAGCAAAAGCACAACGTGAAATGATTGCTGCACTTAAAGTGGGTGATGAAGTGGCTACATCAAGTGGCATTCTTGGCAAAGTCACCAAAGTGGGCGAAAACGTAGTAAGCCTTGAAATTGCCGCTGATATTGTTATTAATGTACAAAAACCAGCGATTCAAGCTAAGTTAGACAAAGGCACGCTCAAATCGCTTTAGTCATGACTTTAGCGCGATAAAATAGCTCCTTTCTTAATCACTCAATATATAGGCTGGTCAGCCAGCCTATATCACAGACCTAAACGCGAGCCGCATTATGAATCGTTATCCATTGTGGAAATACATCTTAGT
>JBMSSY010000067.1:0-7544 GCA_049424605.1 Candidatus Methylopumilus sp. | reverse complement strand
TTGATGCTATCTGTAAAGACTGGGAGGATAACCCCGTACGTTTTGGTATTCTTTCTTTAGTTGCCGCCATTCTTAGCAATCAACAAAGCCCTTTAAAAGATTGGGTGCCTGATATTACACATTGTAATGACTGGCAATCTGGTCTCACACCTGCTTATATGCACTTTATGAGTGCAAGCCGCACCCAAATGAAACAAGCCAAGTCCGTATTAAGTATTCATAACCTTGCTTTTCAGGGCTGTTATCACGCCAATTGGGTGACCAGCTTGGGCTTGCCTGCTGAAAGTTACCAAATCAATGGGGTTGAATACTACGGTCAACTCTCATTCCTAAAAGCGGGGATTTTTTACGCAGATGGCTTATGCACCGTTAGCCCTACTTACGCCAAAGAAATCCAGACTGAGGCTTATGGATTTGGCATGCAAGGCTTATTAACAGCCCGCGGCAAAGAGATTTACGGCATATTAAACGGCTTAGACACTCAAGAGTGGAATCCCGCCGCAGACCCGCATCTGAGCGAACATTACGATGCAGATCATCTCGACGGCAAACAAAAAGTCAAAGCCGCGCTGCAAAAAACATTAGGCCTAAAAACACAAGCCAACACGCCTTTATTAGGGGTGGTTAGCCGACTCACTCATCAAAAAGGCTTAGACATGCTACTCGCCTGTGCCGAAGTGTTGATTGAGCAGCATGGTTGCCAGCTAGCTGTGTTGGGTTCTGGCGATGCAACTTTAGAGCAAGGCTACCGTGACTTGGCACAACGCTTTCCTAATCAAGTCAGCGTCACCATAGGCTACAACGAAGCCTTATCGCACCAAATAATGGCAGGCTGTGACATTTTTATTATGCCATCGCGCTTTGAACCCTGCGGCCTCAACCAAATGTATGGCCTGCGTTACGGCACACCACCAGTGGTAACGAATACAGGCGGCCTTGCCGATTCCGTGCAAGATAGCAATGAAATCAGCTTAGCGAACCAAAGCGCAACAGGATTTGTGATGCAAAAAGCCGAGCCTAAGGCACTGCTATCAACGGTTGAGCGTGCATTAAGCTATTATCGAGATCAAGAAGTTTGGAAGAAAATTCAACGCAATGGTATGCGCCAAAACTTGGACTGGAGCAAAAGCGCGCAAGCTTATATGCAAATGTATCAGGCTATTTTAAATAAGTAACAGCATTAATCGGGGAAGAGGAAAAGTTGGCACACAACGTGCTTATGTCATAGTGAGCTTACTCCTAAGCTATTTTCTCCTCCCTTTGGGTGCGCTAGCCGCACCCGTTTTTTTGCCCAAAATTTCTAAGCCTAAAAAGCCTATTCAAACTTAATCATTAATCCAGCTTAATAAAATGCTCGCGATAATATTTAAGCTCATCAATCGATTCGTAAATATCAGCCAAGGCTTCATGCTTGCTGGCTTTTTTAAAGCCTGAGTAAATGGCTGGCTTCCAACGGCGCGCCAACTCTTTAAAAGTGCTGACATCTAAATTGCGATAATGGAAATACTTTTCTAACTCTGGCATATAACGCGCCATAAAGCGCCTATCTTGGCAAATTGAGTTGCCGCACATGGGAGATTTGCCTGCTGGGACATGTTGCTTTAAAAATGCCAACATTTGCTCAGTTGCTTGTTCTTCGTTGATGGTAGAAGCTTTTACTTTTTCGATTAGCCCAGAACGACCATGCGTGCCTTTATTCCAAGCATCCATGCCATCTAACACGGCATCAGACTGATGAATCACAATCACTGGCGATTCGGCAATCAGGTTTAAATCTGCATCGGTGACGACAACAGCTAACTCTATAATGCGGTCAACATCTGGTAGCAAGCCTGTCATTTCCATATCAAGCCAGATCAGATTGTCGTTGGGATTTGCCATCATGATTTCCATTAATTTTGTTTAATAAATTGCGATAGATGAACCTTCAGGTGATTGAAGCTTCTATAATGTCGTTAGTTTAACTGAAAAACCTAAAAATCATGGTATCAAACCCTAGTCTTACACTCAGCATTACTTTTGTTAGCTTAGTAATCCTCACCACGCTAACCCGCCTTTGGCTTGGTAATCGGCATATAAACTTTACGCAAAAACATCGCGATCAAGTACCAAGCGCATTTAGCAAAGACATTAGCTTAGAGGCGCATCAAAAAGCGGCCGATTACACTGCGGCAAAAACAAAACTGATGCTGGCTGAAAGCGTTGTGCAAGCTGCATTACTGCTCACCTTCACGCTTGGTGGCGGCTTGCAATTGATAGACCTAATATGGCGCGATTTAATCCCACAACATGAAATGCTATGCGGTGCATTAGTCATCTTAAGTGCTTTAATGATTTCCAGCCTTGTTGATTTGCCTTTCGACTACTACAAAGCTTTTGTGATTGATGCGCATTTTGGCTTTAATAAAATGACACGTGCGATGTTCGTCGGCGACGTTATCAAACAGAGCATCTTGGGCGCCGCACTTGGCGCACCGATTTTGTTCGCTGCGCTATGGTTAATGAATGGTGCTGGCCAATACTGGTGGCTTTATCTTTGGGCGGTTTGGAGCGTCTTTAATTTATTGATACTGGCGATTTATCCAACATGGATTGCGCCACTGTTTAATCAATTCACCCCACTGGCCGATGTAGCCCTTAAAACCCGCATTGAAGCTTTGCTCACCAAATGTGGTTTTAAATCTCAAGGTTTATTCGTGATGGATGGTTCAACCAGAAGCAGTCACGGCAACGCTTACTTTACTGGCTTTGGTAAAAACAAACGTGTGGTCTTTTTCGATACCTTGTTAGCGCGTTTAAATGCGGATGAAATTGAAGCTGTGCTGGCGCATGAACTAGGCCACTTTAAACACAAGCACGTGATTAAACGTATCGGGATGATGTTCTTTGTCAGCTTTTTAGGCTTAGCCTTATTAGGCTGGCTCAAAGACCAAAGCTGGTTCTTTTTAGGCTTGGGTGTCAGCAATATGGCCAGCTACATGGCGCTCATTTTATTTTTACTGGTTAGCCCTGTTTTCTTGTTTGTGCTTCGCCCTATCATGGCCAACTACTCAAGGAAAAATGAATTTGAAGCCGACGCCTACGCCGCTTCACATGCTGACTCAAAAAGTTTAGTAGAGGCTTTGGTCAAGCTTTATCGCGATAATGCTTCAACCTTAACGCCAGACCCGTTACACTCAGCCTTTTATGATTCACATCCGCCTGCAAGCATACGGATTGCCAAACTTGCGCATGCGCAAACTGGCTAAAATTAGGGGGTAAAAACTGATGGCTCTATCATTACGTATTGCTTTACTCTTGGCACTTTTCATCACCAGCAATGCCTATGCTGACCAATACACTGCGCTGTACCCAGGTGGCGACCCAGCATTAGGCAAAGCCTTATTAGAAAAGCACTGCATACAATGTCACGCCAGTAGTTTTGGAGGAGACGGTTCAGCCATCTATACCCGTGAAAATCGTTTAGTCAAAACCTCGCGTGGCCTAAAAGCCCAAGTCCGCAACTGCAATACCATGCTGGGCTTAAAGTGGTTTGAGGATGAAGAGTTACACGTTGCAAGTTATCTCAATCAAACTTATTACCACTTTGAAAAATAGTGTTTTGCCCAATATAGACTCACCAAAAAATCAACTGCAACAAGGCCAAGTCATCGCCTCATACGGCAAACGCTACGGCGTTGAATTAAAAGACGGCACACAGATTAGCTGCGTCACCCGCGGCAAAAAAAATGATTTAGCTTGCGGTGATCAAGTCGAGGTCAAAATGACCGATACACTTGAAGGTGTTGTTGAAAAACTACATCCGCGTAGCAGTTTATTATTTCGTAGCAATGCTTACAAAACCAAAACACTAGCTTCTAATGTCACCCAAGTTATCATCGTGCTGGCCACAAGTCCTAGCTTCTATGAAGCCTTGCTTAACCGATGCTTGATTGCCGCCGAAGCCGCAGGCATTAAGGCGCTTATTGTGCTTAATAAATGCGACTTGGCTGACAATACTGAGGCCATGAAACTGCTTAAGGTGTATCAAGATTTAGGCTACCAAGTACAGCCTTTATCCGCCAAACAAGATATCGCTCCACTAAGACAATGGCTGAACAATCAAACCAGTGTCTTGGTTGGGCAATCAGGCATGGGCAAATCGACGATAGTGAACGCATTACTGCCTGAATCTGCCATACGCACACAAGAAGTATCTGAGGTCTTAGATAGCGGCAAGCACACCACCACAGCGGCGCATTTATATCATTTGGATAGCAGCAGCGACTTGATTGATTCGCCAGGCTTGCAAGAATTTGGCTTAAATCATTTGAGCATTGAACAGTTAGAACACGCGTTTATTGAGTTCAGGCCTTATTTGGGCAAATGCCGATTTAATAACTGCAAACATACGCATGAACCAGATTGCGCGATTATTGGCGCAGTGGAAGAAGGTAAAATTTCGCCAGTGCGACTTGCCTATTACCAAGGCCTTACCCAAGAAATCGGCAAGCCAGAATACTGATATAATCTCGCCTATGCAAATTACCACACGACTAGAATTCGACGCTGGGCACCGTATTCCGTGCCACAAGAGTCAATGTAGAAATCTTCACGGGCATCGCTATGCCATGGAAATCACTTTGTCTGGCGACATTATTCAGCAAGAAAATTCTTCTGATAACGGCATGGTGATGGACTTTTCAGACGTCAAAGCGATTGCTAAAAAATCGGTGGTTGATGTTTGGGATCATGCCTTTTTAGTGTACAAAGGCGATGCTGAGATTTTAAATTTTTTGAACACCCTGCCCAATCACAAGACAGTGGTGATGAATAGCGTACCAACCGCTGAGAATATGGCGGCAGAAGCTTTCCGCATTCTCAATAGCCAGTACCAAGACAGTTACGGCAATCACCTCAAGCTAGAGCGGGTCAGGCTGTACGAAACCCCCAATAGCTGGGCAGACGCGCTCAGTTAATTACTCAGCCTTTGGTTTATGCCAAAGGTTATCCCCTTTATTTAAGGCCGCCAGATAGGCCTCATGCTCTGCCAGCTCAAGCGATGAGGCCATCAACACTTTCAGGTTTCTAGCGGCTATCTCTTCGCCAACTTCTGGCTGAAACGCTGACTCCTCAAGCATCTCTATCATCAAGCTTTCTTGACCGCGCGTCATCGCCATATAAACTTCAGCCAGCAACTCGGCATCTAGCAAGGCGCCATGCAAAGTACGCTTGGAGTTATCAATACCAAAATGGCGACACAAAGCATCTAAGTTGTTGCGTTGCCCTGGCCGCATATCTTTAGCCATTTTTAAAGTGTCGATAATATTGCCAGCGGTTTTTTCTAAATTTTCACGGTCTATCCTGCCTAGTTCAGCGTTCAAAAATCCCACATCAAATGGTGCGTTGTGAATCACTAATTCGGCATCGGCGACAAAGTCCAAAAACTCGCTAACCACATCAGCAAAACGAGGTTTATCTTGCAAAAACTCCAAGGTAATGCCGTGTACTTCTTGCGCCGCTGCATCTATCTCTCGGTCTGGATTGAGATAAACATGAAAATGATTGTTAGTCACACGGCGATTAATCGCCTCAACCGCCGCAATTTCAATAATGCGATGGCCTTGTGCTGGATACAGACCCGTTGTTTCGGTATCTAAGAAAACTTGTCTCATGTCTTAACTCTCAATCAATTTTTAAACTTAAGCATACATGACTCAACCATGCATCACCTGAGCAACACCCTGATTAGCTAAAGCGTCAGCCCGTTCATTGCCAGCATCGCCAGCATGTCCCTTGACCCAAAGCCATTCAATTTGGTGCTGCTGTGCCAATATATCTAAGGTTTGCCACAAGTCATCATTCTTTACTGGCTTTTTATCTGCCGTGCGCCAACCGCGAGCCTTCCAGTTTTTAAGCCACTCGGTCATGCCTTTTTGCACATACACAGAATCTGTGTAGATTTTAACATTGCAAGTACGCTTTAATGCTTGTAGTGCACGAATCACCGCAGTGAGCTCCATGCGGTTATTCGTGGTGACAGGCTCGCCGCCACAAAGCTCTTTTGAGTGCCCTCCCATGCTTATCCATGCGCCCCAACCACCAGGCCCAGGATTACCTTTACAAGCGCCATCGGCATAAATCACCACCAGTTCTGATTGTTTTTCTGACACAGCAATACTTTCTTGTTATTTATTTTTTGTAGCAGGGCTGGAAGCATCATCTTTTTTTGATGGGGATATCGCCAAACCACGTTGCAATTTAGCGATACTCCAATGCGGCTTAATCAAACGCATGCTCAACACTCGCTTTTTAGCGACGATGCAATATACCCCACCCAGCATAGGCCAACAACTAGCGCCTAATCTGTCCAAGCCATCGAGTCGTGACATCCAGCGAGTACTTTGTAAGGGTAATTTAAAACAAGCCATCTTAGTGCTGACCACTTCAAAACCCAATAGATTGAGCCAATCTTTAGTGCGCAAAGACGACAGAAAATGAGCATGCCACAGCGCACTAGATGATGGGCATCTTTTACTCACAAATCTACGAAAACCCCATATGCTAATTGGGTTAAATCCAGTCAAGACCAGATGCCCTTCTGGCATTAATACGCGCTCTACTTCGCGCAGCGTTTGTTGTGGGTTCATACTAAAATCAAGCGTGTGCGGCAATAAAACCAAATCCATGGTATTGCTTGCAATAGGCAGTTGCTGGGTTTCGCAAAGTAAATCACCTTTGCTTTCGCTTGCTCTTAGCGCAAATGGAATTCGTGAATTGCGCAATAAATCGGCCTGCAAAAATCCTAGCTGGAGCGCATTAAAACCGAAAATATCGCTCACTCCCTCATCGAAAAGCAATTGCTCCTGCGCCAATAGGTAAGTCCCTATAGGCGTAGTCAGCCAGTTTTGTACATCAATTTCAGTACGTATATTCGTCATGGAAATGTATTCACCATCCATTAATTACACGAAAAAAATGTTACGCTATCAGTCATCATGCTTAACATCATACCTATTTCAGCGTTTCAAGATAATTACATTTGGCTGATTGAAAATGGCAGTCAAGCTGCCATTGTCGACCCTGGGGATGCTGCGCCCGTCATCGCCGCCTTAAATAAACAAGGGCTTAAGCTCAGCACCATTCTGATTACCCACCACCATGCCGATCATATTGGTGGGGTTGATCGCTTAATCCGTGAATATTCACCAACAGTTTACGCCCCAAAAAAAGAACATTACTCCTTTGCACATACTGCTGTTTCAGAGGGTGAGCTTATCCATCTTGCTGATTTAAACCTCACACTTGAAGTGATGGATGTTGGCGGACATACCCTTGGGCACCTAGCTTATTATGGCGCAAATTTACTGTTCTGTGGCGACACCCTATTTGGCGGCGGCTGTGGCAGACTGTTTGAAGGCACGCCTGAGCAAATGCTGCGCTCTTTGCAAAAAATTGCCCGGCTACCCGCAGAAACCTTGGTTTATTGCGCCCATGAATATACTGAGCATAATTTGCAGTTTGCAAAATCCGTAGAAAAAAATAATGCGGACTTAAACAAAAGA
>JBMSSY010000066.1:0-7612 GCA_049424605.1 Candidatus Methylopumilus sp. | reverse complement strand
CGGTTTCATGCCCAACAATACTGGTACTGGCTTGATAAGAATCACTATTAAAACTCACACGACCAAAATCCGCGCTTGTCCCCACGGTAAACTGATTTTTATGTCCAATAAAATCAGAGAGCAAAGTAAATTGCACAGCACCGCCAAAGCCATCTTGGTCGGTAATGGTTGAAATGTTCACAGAATCACTAGGAGCGGTACTTTCGGCATTGCTATTAAAGCCTTTAGTACGATTTTTACGATAATAAACATTAGCTGCCACCAACTTATCATCCGCTAAAAAGTGACTGCCTTTTAAGGCAAACATGGCTAAGTTATTCCCAATAGAATCAGGATAGGTATAGGCTTTTTTAGGATCGTTATAACTAGACAAAGGCACAGCCTGCGTGCCCTCCATAAAGGTGTCAGCCAGCGACATCGTAAAATCTAAATCGCTAGTATCATTTTGCCAACCTAACTTGCTAAACAGTTGTTTCACATCGCTCTGCGAGTGCTCGCGCCAGCCATCTTCTTTAAAAATATTGCCCGCTACAAAATAATCAAGATTTTTATCTTTGTTAACGCCACCCGCTTCAAATTCAAAAGCACGGCGCCCCCAAGAGCCACCATAAGCCGTTGCTTTAATGCCAGGAAAGTCAGTACCGCTCTTGGTATGCACGGCTAAAGCGCCGCCCAGTGTATTCAAACCAAATAAGGGATTTGAACCTGGAATTAAATTAATATTTGCAATCGCATTGGTGGGAATCAAATCCCAATTCACGATATCGCCAAAGGGCTCATTAACACGAACGCCATCCAAAAACACCGACAAACCTTGTGGCGTGCCCAGTAATGGCGAAGCGGTAAAGCCGCGAAATGAAACGTCGGCTTGATAAGGATTGGCTACCGTATTGCTGGTATTAACTGAACCTAGATTATTATCGAGATACTCAGACAAATCTAAAGACTGTTGCTGACTCAAGTCTTTTGCAGAGCCAGTTTGTACGTTTGAGGGGACTTGGTTGATTGGCGTGCCTATGCTGGGTAAAGGTGTGGTACCAACCACTTCTACGGTGGCCGCTTCCAATACCTCTGCCTGATTAGCAGCAAAAGCAGTTTGCGCCATTAACACGCTCGCAACAGCAAGCACGACTGGTTTTAATCTTGCGTTCAACATCACTATCCTCTATTTCATTCAAACCTAGGCTGACTGCCCTCTTAATATGAGCAGCACTTTAACAAAGCCACCCACATAAAACATTAGGAGAAACTCCCGAATTGATTGCAGACGTTTCCTTTTATCGCCAGCCAGCGCTATAGTGTCAGCCTGTTTTCAATGTAATTAGGTCGCACACTTTGACGCTCAAACTCCGCTTAAACTTAATCATTACCGCGCTATTGCTAGTGGTGATGTTTGCTGGCGCGTTTTTATCCCTGAATAATGCCCGCCAAAACGCCCATGCAGAGGTGGTTTCGGCAGAGAAATTGGTGTTGTATTTATTTGATACTGCCTTTTTAAATAATCCTGATTTGCCGCAAAAAAAGCTGGCGAATAATAGCTTTCACCTACAGCAGCTAAAGCACATGCGGCATTTAAAGATTGAGCTGATTGATAGCATGGGTAATGTCATCGATAGCAATCAAACACAGGACGGCAAAACCTTTCAAAACGAGGCACCTGCTTGGTTTGAGCGCCTGCTTAATCAAATCACCCCAAAATGGGAACCCTCAGTACGCAAGCTGGAATATCAGGGCATAGTGTTGGGCGAGTTGGTGATTACCCCTGACCCGACTTATGAATACGCTGAAAAATGGAAACAAATCACTGATCTTTTAAGTTTGGTATTAGTGTTTTTTGTATTGGTGAATTTAATGGTGATTTGGGCGGTAGGCCAAGCGCTTAAGCCCACAGCCAAGATTCTTGATGCGCTTAATGAGCTTGAAAATGGCAACTTAGCGGCCCGCCTCCCCGCTTTTAAACTGCCAGAGCTGGCGCGCATTGGTGAGAAATTCAATCATATGGTTGAAAAGTTGCAATACAGTATTTTGCAAAACCACAAACTCACCCAGCAATTGATTACCTTGCAAGAAGAAGAACGAAAAAATCTAGCCCGTGAGTTACATGATGAATTTGGGCAATGTCTGACCGCGATTAACACTGATGCCAGCGTTATCTCCAAAGTGGCTGATAAAAAATATCCTGAGCTAAAAGAAAGTGCCATTGCCATTAGCCAGCTTTCACGCCACCTGATTGATATGGTCAGCGGCTTGTTGCAACAGCTACGCCCTGGCATTTTAGATGAGTTAGGCTTGGCGCCTGCGCTACTGGATTTGGTGGATACTTGGAAAGCGCGCCATAAAGAGGTCATCTGCCATGTGAATGTAAGCGGCATTACAGCAGACCTTAACGAAGCGATTAAAGTCGCCATCTATCGCTTGGTGCAAGAAAGCCTCACTAACGTAGCGCGACACGCAGCGGCAACAGAAGTGCATATTGAAGTATTTAGTTTAAGCCAACTAGCAAAAGATGGCTTACAGATTGTCGTCCAAGACAATGGCAAGGGCTTTACCGCAGAACGCGCTGGCGGTTTTGGTTTGCCGGGAATGCGTGAACGTGTTGAGGGCTTGGGCGGTAGCTTTAGCATTAGCGCAAACAACGGCACCCAAATTAAAGCTTGGATACCGAACAAGCCTTATTAAGAAAGCGCAAAAACCATGCACAGCCATCAGCCAATCCGAGTCATGCTAGTAGACGACCACGCCGTAGTGCGTGCTGGGGTGCGCCGTTTGCTTGAACAAGACTCTAAATTTGTCGTGGTAGCCGAAGCAGAAACGGGCGAACGCGCTTATCAGCTTTTTGGAACTGCGCTCCCTGATATCACAGTGCTGGATTTGAGCATGCCCGGCATGGGCGGCATGGAAAGTATTAAGCGAATTATCGCGCGTTACCCCAGCGCTAAAATATTGGTGCTCTCCATGCACGAAAATGCCGCCTTTGCTAGCCAAGCCTTAAAAGCTGGCGCAAAAGGCTATCTTGCCAAAAGCGGTTTAGCCGAAGAACTCAGCAATGCAATTCAATGGGTGATGACAGGACAAACTTATTTGGGCTCAGAAATTTCGCACAAAATCGCCCTGCAAATGCACAATAGCCAAGGCGACCCCATGCAGGTGCTTTCAGCCAGAGAGTTTGAGATTTTTCGTATGTTAGTCGATGGGGTTGAGTTAGGGCTAATCGCCACAACGCTTAATATCAGCTTAAAAACTGTCGCTAATTACCAGACTGTCATCAAACAAAAATTAGGGGTGAATAGCCCTGTAGAAATGGTCAGGTTGGCGATTCGTTGCGGCTTGATTGAAACTTAAGGCCTAGGCCAGCATACTAGTCTGCAAGCAAACTAAACTAGCCAGCGTATAAGCAAGCCTATTTCTTGCGCATTGGCTTGCATCATGCAATCCACCCCGATATTGGGCACCACAGCCAGCGTATCGTCCAAATAAACCAGCGGCAATCGCTCACGCAACCAAGGTGGCATCTTGGCTTCTTGCAGTAGATGTTTGAGCGTGCGGGTTGGCCTTGCCAAATCAGGCTTAAAACGCTCGCCACCGTGGCGATGGGCAATACGTAATTTATGCCCGCCTAGCCTATCCAAAGCCAAACCTTGACCTAGCTGACGCTCAAACAGCAATACTGTGCCATCTGGCATGGTTAAAGCTTCTTCACCTTGCCAAACCATGGCAATCTCAGATACTTGGTCGGGATGATGGGTTTCAATATAAGCATCGCCTTGATAGCGGCGCAAATAGGTGTTGTTGGCTTTATCCAGCAAAATTTTAAGGCTGGCATCGCCACTGGCATTAATTAATTGAGTCAGCATCTCGTCTAGCCTGTCTTTGCTTGGTGCTGAAAAATGCATAGCAGACAACCACCAACGAAATAGATTTTTTGCGCGTGGCAAGCTTAAGGCGCTGAGTGATGCAATATTAATGCGCCCATCAAACACACAAGTTTGCGCGTCAATTTGGGCTAACTCATCGAGTAAATCAGCCGCTTCTGCCAGATGGCTTGCCGAGCGCGCTAAAGTCGCCGCCGCCGCAGGAAAGCGTGCTTTGATAATAGGCATAATTTCATGGCGACAATAATTGCGGTCATAAGCAATATCACGATTACTTTCATCTTCTATCCAGCGCAATTCAGCCGCTTTTGCATACGCCTCAATGGCTAAGCGTGTGGTCTCTAACAAAGGCCTTAGCAAGCCTCTGTCAGCGTCTTGCGCCGCCATTGCTGACAAGCCTTTAAGCCCTGCGCCGCGAAGCAATTGTAGTAATAGCGTTTCTGCTTGGTCATCTTGATGATGCGCCAGCACAATAAAGTCTGCGCCTTTGCTCAACAAAGCCTGATAGCGCGCCTCACGGGCGGCGGCTTCTATGCCTAAACCTGCGGCTTTTGCTACTTTGACCTGCACAATATCTAAAGGCACTTGATAGTCGGCACAGGTTTTAGCACAAAAATCTGCCCAATCATCCGCATTGAGGCTAAGACCGTGATGCACATGCATGGCCTGCAAATTAAAGTGCAGCGTCTTTTTTGCTTGCACTAAAGCGTGGAGCAGTACACAAGAATCCACGCCACCACTGAAGGCAAGTAATAAATTGGGAGTAGATTGGGCGCTGATCATGCCGTCTAGCAAATGGATGACTTGCTGCTGAATACGCACAAAGCCCGCATCAGGCTTATTTGCTTGAATACGGGCTTTGCGGCTTGCGTGGGTTGACGCTTTGGTAATTTTATAACCTTTATGTTTCACCCCAGCCTAAATGATGGCAAAGAGTGATGGCTTAAATGAATGTTGGCTTATTTAATAGCCACTTCTTTAAACTTGCCATAGCTCATCAGGCGTTCGTAGCGTTGTGCTAGCAATTGATCAATCGGCTTGCCAGCCACTTGTTTTAACTCTTCGGACAAGGCTTTACGTAAGTTTTCAACCATGGCTTCTTGGTCGCGATGTGCGCCGCCCATAGGCTCGGCAACAATTCTATCAATCAGACCCGCTGTTTTTAAACGTGAGGCAGTAATGCCCAAGGTTTCAGCGGCAATTGAAGCTTGGTCTGCGCTCTTCCAAAGAATAGAAGCACAGCCTTCTGGTGAAATCACTGAGTAAGTTGAGTATTGCAACATGAGCAATTGATCTACCACGCCAAGTGCTAATGCGCCGCCTGAACCACCCTCACCAATAATCACGCCGATAATCGGTGTTTTAAGCTCTGCCATCACGTACAAATTACGGGCAATCGCTTCGGATTGTCCACGCTCTTCAGCACCAATGCCAGGATAAGCGCCTGGGGTATCAATTAAGGTAATGATAGGTAAACCGAATTTTTCAGCCATGCGATATAAACGCAAAGCTTTACGATAGCCTTCTGGACGTGGCATACCAAAATTACGGTATTGACGTTCTTTAACATCACGGCCTTTTTGTTGACCAATCACCATCACTGGCTGGCCTTCAAAGCGTGCCAAACCACCAACAATCGCAGGGTCGTCAGCAAAAGCACGATCGCCATGTAACTCTTCAAAATCGGTAAACAAGCTTTGAATATAATCCAAAGTGTAAGGACGTTGCGGATGACGCGCGACTTGAGAAATCTGCCAAGCGGTCAGCTTGCCGTAGATGTCTTTAGTCATCTCTTGATTTTTCTTTTGCAGACGATTGATTTCGTCATTGATATCAAGCGCAGAGCCATCTTGCACATGGCGCAATTCATCAATTTTCGCTTCAAGTTCAGCGATAGGTTGTTCAAAATCTAAAAAGCTTGTTTTCATATCAAGATTGGTTCTTATCAAAGTTAAGTCTAATTATAGAGGATTTTTACGTTTTCATCGCTTAACCAAGCTTTTAATCCGATTAATAAATCATCATGCAGCTCTACGCGCCATTGTTCGCCCAGCATCATCTCAACTTTGGCCTGATGATTGTGATACTCGACTTTGACTGCACAACCACGGCTATTTTGTGCAGCACCGCTCCGACAATAAGGCGCCAACAGCTCACGCAATTTAACCGCATCAGCCTGACCATTGCAGGATATTTTCAACATATTGGCATAAGCACTGCGCGCTGAAGCGATATCGTAAATTTTACGCACATTCACCCGCACCCCACCTGAAAAATCATCATGACTCACCCGCCCTTCAATCACTAAGAGCTGGTCTTCTTTAATGAGCTGAGCGTGTTGCGCCAGCATTTCACTGCCCACCACCACCTCAACGCGTGACTTTGCATCATCCAAAGTCACTATCGCCATTTTGCCGCGCTGTGTCATGCGAATACGCACACCCATCACCACACCAGCCATCAACTGTGGCTGATCTTGTGGCTTAAGATTGCCCAAATCGGTATGCACAAAAGTTGATAGTTCTTTACGATAGGCTTGATAAGGATGTCCACTTAAATAAAAGCCTAGCGCCACTTTCTCTTGCTGTAACTTTTCTGGCTCAGCCCAAGCAGGCACTTGCGGTAAAACATGCGCGGCACTATCTGATACCGCACCAAACAAGCTGTTTTGACCGCTAGCCGCACCACTTTGCTCAGCCGCGCTAATCGCTAGATTGACCCCAGCTAATAACGCGTTACGATTAGGCTCCAATTGATCAAATGCGCCAGCACGTATCAGCGATTCAATCACGCGGCGATTAACTTTGCGTAAATCTAAACGCGCACAAAAATCGAATAAATCTTTAAATGGGCCATCTTGTTTTCGCGCCGCAAGTATCACCTCAATCGCCGCCTCGCCAGAGCCTTTTAATGCGCCTAGGCCATACAGCACTTGTTTGTCGTTAATCGGTTTAAACTTGAATTCACTTTGATTAATGTCTGGCGGCAAGACCTCAACGCCATTGCCCACACAATCGTCATAAAAGATATGCACGCTGTCGGTGTTATTCATATCTGCCGACATGGTTGCCGCTAAAAATGCGGCTGGATAATGTGCTTTAAGATAGGCCGTTTGATACGCCACCAGTGCGTAAGCCGCCGCATGCGATTTATTAAAACCGTAGCTGGCAAACTTTTCCATCAAGTCGAATAAATCTGCCGCTTGCTTTTCAGACGTGCCTTTTTGTTTAGCGCCTTCGACAAACACCTCACGCTGCGCGTCCATTTCTTCTTTTTTCTTTTTACCCATGGCGCGACGAAGCAAATCAGCGCCGCCAAGGCTATAACCCCCAACCACCTGAGCAATCTGCATGACTTGCTCTTGGTAAATCATAATGCCGTAGGTTTCTTTGAGGATAGGCTCAACCGCTGGATGAGGATACTCCACGCGCTGTAAGCCATGTTTACGACGGCAGAAGTCCGGGATCAAATCCATCGGACCAGGACGATACAAAGCCACCAGCGCAATAATGTCCTCAAAGCGACTAGGCTTGAGTTTTTTGAGCACGTCTGATAGTTTGACTGCTTTTGAGAGGGTTAGCTTGAGTGCTTTCTCGTTTTCTCTTAATATTTTGTTGAGGAAGAATTCAGCGTAACTTTCGAAGTACGCCCATCCTTTTCCTCCTGTGTTATCGAGTTTCTCTTGTACTGCTTTTGTTACTGTTGCTTTAGATTCTGGTGGAGTTTCGAATGCTAGCTTA
>JBMSSY010000065.1:0-7641 GCA_049424605.1 Candidatus Methylopumilus sp. | reverse complement strand
ACATGGACCTGAACCATGCGCGTCTACCAATTCCGCCATTTGGGCTATACTACCAGTGGTGAATTTTATCGCAAGATAACCAAGAAGTAATCTCATAGGAACAATAAGCTTTGGCTCATAAGAAAACATCAAAATCAACTAAAAGACTTGCCGATCCGCAGGCACAGCGAGAGTCTGCAAACTACGAAAATCCACTACCTAGTCGTGAGTTTATTCTGCAAACGATGACGGAGCAAGGGGTGCCTTTGCACGTTGAGGATTTGTATCAGTTGCTTGAGATTGGTGAGCATGAGAAAGAGATATTTAACCGCCGCCTGAATGCGATGGAGCGTGAGGGGCAGATTATGCGTAACCGCAAAAATGCGCTTTGTATCGCAGAAAAGTTGCATTTAATTGCGGGTAAGATTCAAGGTCATCCTGATGGATTTGGCTTTTTAATTCCCGATAATGGTGGCGATGATTTGTTTTTATCTCCACGTGAAATGGCACAGGTACTGCATGGAGATCGTGCCATGGTGCGTCAGTCTGGCTTTGACCGCAAAGGTCGACCAGAGGGCAAAATTGTTGAGGTGCTTGAGCATGCCACCAAAAAATTAGTCGGGCGTTTAATCCGCGAACAGGGTGTGACGCTGGTCGCGGCAGAAGATAAGCGGATTAATCAAGATATTTTAGTGCCACCTGGTCAGGATATGCAGGCAAAAGCAGGGCAGGTGGTGATGGTTGAGTTGATAGAGCAGCCTTCGGCCTACGCCAAGCCCATTGGTAAGGTGGTTGAAGTGCTTGGTAATTATGCTGATTCAGGCATGGAAATTGAGATTGCGCTGCGTAAGCATCAATTGCCACACGAGTTTAATCCTGCTGCGGTTAAACAAGCGGAAGATTATCCGCGCTTGGTTCAGCCTAAAGACTACAAAGGGCGCATTGATTTGCGCGAGCTGCCATTGATTACCATTGATGGCGAGACTGCGCGTGACTTTGATGATGCAGTGTTTTGTGAGCCGCAAGGCAAAGGTTGGCGTTTGGTGGTGGCGATTGCCGATGTGAGCTTTTATGTCAAGCCGGGTGATGCGCTGGATAAAGACGCTTATGACAGGGGCAATTCTGTTTATTTTCCACGTCGGGTTATTCCGATGTTGCCAGAAGCGCTATCTAACGGCCTTTGCTCGCTTAACCCAGATGTTGAGCGTTTGTGCATGGTGTGTGATATGCAAGTCGATGGCACAGGTGTGGTTAAGCGCTATCAGTTTTATCCTTCTGTGATGCGTTCAAAAGCTCGCATGACCTACACCCAAGTACATGAGATTTTGACCAACCCAGAAGGTGAGCTAGCAAAAGAGTATGCTTGGCTAGTGCCGCATTTAGAGCATCTCAACAGCTTTTACAAGCTTTCATTAGTGGTGCGTGAAAAACGTGGGGCGATTGAGTTTGATAGCCAAGAAACGCTGATGGTATTTAACGAGAATGGCAAAATTGATCGTATTGAGCCAACTGCAAGAAACGATGCGCATCGTTTAATTGAAGAATGTATGTTGGCGGCTAATGTGTGCGCCGCTGATTTTCTTAAAACGCATGAGCATCCTGCTTTGTACCGTATTCATGAGGGGCCTACCCCTGAAAAATTAGAAGCCTTACGTACTTTTATGGGTGAGTTCGGTTTTGGCGTGGGTGGCGGTGATACGCCGCATGCAAAAGATTACGGTAAGTTATTGGCGCGTATTAAAGGCCGTCCAGATGAGCAATTGCTCCAAACCGTGTTGCTACGCTCTATGCAGCAGGCGGTTTACAGCCCTGATAATGTCGGTCACTTTGGCTTGGCTTATGAGGCTTATGCACATTTCACCTCACCTATTCGCCGTTACCCCGATTTAATTATTCACCGTGCGATAAAAGCTGTGCTTAAAGGTGAGCGTTATCAGGCGGGGGATTTCCACCATTTAGGACAGCATTGTTCTATGACAGAGCGCCGTGCCGATGATGCCACCCGCGATGTGCAATCATGGCTCAAGTGCTTCTATATGCAAGATAAGATTGGTGAAGAATACGATGGTACAGTGGCTGGCGTCACCAGTTTTGGCTTGTTTGTAGCGCTAGATGGCGTCTACGTTGAAGGATTGTTGCACGTCACCGAGCTGGGTAATGACTACTTTAACTTCGATAAAGCACGTCATGAAATGGCGGGGGAGCGTACAGGTGTAAAATATCGTCTAGGTGACCGATTGCGCGTGAAAGTAAGCCGTGTGGATTTGGAAACAACGCGCATTGATTTTGTCTTGGCCGATACCCAAAAACTCACGCCAATTAGCGAAGAGGACTCTATCTTGCCTGAGCGTTATCGCAATAAAAGTTCAGAGAAAGCAAGTCCGAAAGCGGCGGCGAAAGCACCCGAGAGAAAGACTCTAAAGGCTAGCGCCCCTTGGGATGCCAATAGCGCCCCCAAGACTAGCCGCGCTAAAAAGGCTAACGCCAATAAAAATCGTAGTCATCATGCGGCTAAACCTTCATCCAAGCCTAAAGCTGGCGGAAAAACTGGCGCAGTAAAGTCATCTCCTAGGCCTGTAAGATCATCGTCTAGATAAATTAAAAATAACGCAAACATAGTAAAGGTCGTCAGTAATGAGTGATGCAAGAATTTTATTTGGTTTTCATGCGGTATTAAGCCGTCTTCGCCAGCACAGCGCGAGTGTGCAAGAGATTTTAATTGACCGTGATCGCATTGATGCACGTATGAAAGATTTGCTCAGCTTGGCAGAGCAAGCCAATGTTCGCACTATGGAAGTCGATAGGGCGCGTTTAGATGGCTTAGCAGGGCTGAATGGCCGCCACCAAGGGGTGATAGCGCGTGTGGTTGATACACCAATCCCTTATAAAGATATTTACGATATTTTAGAATCTGGCCTAAAAGAGCCGCCGTTTTTCTTGGTGTTAGATGGGGTAGAAGACCCACATAACTTAGGCGCTTGTTTGCGGGTGGCTGATGCCATGGGGGTGCATGCCGTGATTGCGCCTAAAGATAGAGCGGTAGGCCTTAACGCGACAGTGCGTAAAGTGGCCTGTGGCGCGGCTGAAACTGTACCATTCTTGGCGGTGACCAATTTAGCGCGTACCTTGCGTGAGCTGCAAGAAGCGGGCGTGTTTGTGATTGGCGCATCAGCTGAAGCCGAGCATGATTTATTAGCCACTAAATTTGATGGCCCTGTAGCGCTGGTGTTAGGTGCCGAAGGAACAGGTCTACGCCGTTTAACTGAAGAAACTTGTGATGCTTTAGTGAGCATCCCCATGTTTGGTAGTGTGGAAAGTTTGAATGTTTCTGTGGCGAGTGGAATTTGTCTTTACGAAGTGCGCCGCCAGCGTAGCTTGAAATAAGTAAAACTTAGCGTTTTGCTTTATTAAAGACCGTTAAAATGTTATTTTAGCGGTCTTTATGCTTAATCAGTTTGTCACGCTTTTTTCTTTCTAAATTGCGGTTGAATTTAGAGTTTTTTGTTGTTGTTTTGTATTAATTTTTTGGAGTAATTATGGCTTTAGAACGTACTTTATCTATCATCAAACCTGACGCAGTGGCTAAAAACGTGATTGGTCAAATCTACACACGTTTTGAAAATGCTGGCTTGAAAATTGTTGCTGCAAAAATGGCACAATTGACTAAGGCTGAAGCAGAAGGCTTTTACGCTGTTCACAAAGAGCGTCCTTTCTTCAATGACTTGGTAAAATTCATGATTTCAGGCCCAGTGATGATTCAAGCGCTTGAAGGCGAAGGCGCTGTATTGAAAAACCGTGATTTGATGGGCGCAACTAACCCTAAAGAAGCGGCTGCTGGCACTATCCGTGCTGACTTTGCTGAAAGCATTGATGCTAACGCTGTTCACGGTTCTGACTCTGCTGAAAACGCAGCAATCGAAATCGCTTACTTCTTCGGTAAGTAATTTTAGTTGATGATTAATCTGCTCGATTTTAACCAAGCGCAACTCGCCGAATACTTTGTAGGATTGGGTGAGAAGCCTTTTCGCGCTAAACAATTGATGCGCTGGATGCATCATTTTGGTGTGAATGATTTTGAGCAGATGACTGATATTGCTAAATCTCTACGTGAGAAATTAGCCGCCACGACCACCATCACCCCTCCCAACGTGCAGCTTGAGCAGATTTCCAATGATGGAACGCGCAAGTGGTTGGTGGGTGCTGGTACTGGCAACGGTGTAGAAACCGTATTTATCCCAGAAGACGATAGAGGTACTTTGTGTATTTCATCGCAAGTCGGTTGTGCCCTTGAATGTACGTTTTGTTCAACAGGCCGCCAAGGTTTTAACCGTAATCTCAGCGTGTCTGAGATTATCGGTCAATTATGGTTAGCCAACCATGCGCTTAGACAAGACCCTGATTACGGCATGTTGCCTATGAGTGAGCGCATTATCAGCAACGTGGTGATGATGGGCATGGGTGAGCCGCTGACTAATTACGATAATGTCGTCACCGCCATGCAAATTATGCTGGATGACTCGGCCTATGGCTTGAGCCGCCGCCGTGTGACGCTATCAACCAGTGGCGTTGTGCCAGCCATGGATAGGCTAAAAGAAGATTGCCCAGTGGCGCTGGCTATTTCATTGCATGCGCCTAATGATGCCTTGCGTGACGAAATTGTGCCTATCAATAAAAAATATCCGCTGAAAGCCTTGATGGCGGCGTGTGAGCGCTATTTGGTCAAAGCGCCACGCGATTTTGTGACTTTTGAATATGTGATGCTGGATGGGGTTAATGATAGTTTTGATCATGCCAAGCAATTGTTAGATGTGGTGCAAAACGTACCATGTAAATTTAATCTTATTCCATTCAACCCCTTCCCCAATAGCGGTTACGATACCTCGCGTGCTGATAATATTCGCCGCTTTAGAGATGTATTAATGCAAGCTGGTTATGTCGTCACCACTCGAAAAACCCGCGGCGAAGATATTGATGCGGCTTGTGGTCAGCTTGCAGGGCAGGTGCAAGATAAAACTAAAAGAAGTACACGCCCGATTGTATTGGAGAGAGTGTAATGACTAAGTATTTATGGTTGCTGGTTCTGCTACTCAGCGCTTGTGCTGGACAGCAAGGCAGCATGACTTCTAACAGAGAGTTTAATCGCCAAGAAAGTGCGCGTATTCATGCTGAGCTTGGCTCAGAATACTATCAACAAAATCAGATGGCGGTGGCGCTTGATGAGTTTACTAAATCAGTAGAGTTTGACCCTAATTACTCTTCTGGATTTAACGGCTTAGCCATGACTTATGCTGCAATTAATGAAGATGTTAAGGCTGATACCTACTTTAAAAAAGCCATTGCTTTGGATACCAAAAACTCCGAAGCGCATAATAATTACGGTTCGTTTCTTTGCTCACGCAATCGTATTGATGAGTCTGTCGAGCAGTTTCAAGAAGCGGTGAAAAACCCACTCTATCCAACCCCTTTTGTTGCCTATGCCAATGCGGCTTATTGTTCGCTAAAAAAAGCGGATATCAATAGTGCTGAGCGATTTTATAATTTAGCGCTGCAATATCAACCTTTGTTGCACAACGCAGCCTATCAGTTAGCTAAAATATACTTTGATAAAAAACAATATGCGCTTGCAGATAAGACCATGATTAATGCCTTGGCTAATAATCCTAGTCCTGAAATGCTATTGTTAGGCGTGAAAATTGCGCGTCAATTAGGCAATAAAGACGCCGAATCAAGCTACTTGCTCGAATTAAAAACGAAATATCCTACTTCGCCACAAACTCAATCCTTACCGTCTGGGAGCTAATGATGGAACAAGAAGTGATTAGCGATACGTTAATAGGGCCTGTTTTGCGTGATGCAAGAAAGGCTCAAAAGTTAAGTCTTGAAGATGTTTGCGCCCGATTGCATTTGAGCAGCAAACAAGTCACAGCCTTGGAACAAGACGATTTTGATGGTTTTGCTAGCGCCATGATGGCGCGTGGTTTTATCAAAAATTACGCTAAACTTTTAGCTGTCGATCCAGAGCCTTTGCTCGAAGCCCACCGTTTAAAATTTCCGCAAGACGAAGCCCAGTCTATTAAATACAAATCTAATCAAGTGCACATTAATAGCCCTCAATTTGGCAGATATATCGCTTTGTTTTTTGCTGTTTGCTTAATCTTGACCTTGCTGGTTTGGTTGACTTATGAAGCTTTGCAACGTCAAAAAACTTCTCATCCTAGTGAAGCGGGCGCGCCTGCGATTGCGTCTGAGGCAAATAATGCGACAGATACTTTGCCTGCCGTTGAGCCTAATGTAGTGCCCAGTGCAGTGCCTGATACCGATAAAAAAGTCGCTGACCTTGCAGTACCTAAAGCACCAGCCAGCATTAACGAACAAGAGCCAAAAATAGAAGCTAAAAAAACATCTGACAAAGCTGTGGAAGTAGCCACAACGTCTGAAAAGCTTAAGCCTGAACCAAGCAAGGTTAAGTCGCTTGCTACAGTCAGGGTCAAGTTAGTATTAACAGGCTCTTCTTGGATAGAAGTGCACGATAAGTCCGATAAAATTGTTTTTAGTAAATTAGCAAAAGCGGGTACGGAAGAGTATGTAGAAGGTGTGCCGCCGCTTAAATTCCACATTGGTAATGTCAGTGATACACAAATGATTTTTAACGGTGCAACAGTTGACCTCACGCCTAGCACTCACAACAATATGGCGCACATTACTTTGGGTGATGTTGAATGAGTTTTAGCAGTCAAGCAATGATTAGGCGTGTTTGTCAGCAGGTGATGGTCGGTCAAGTGGCGGTAGGTGGCGATGCGCCTGTCGTAGTGCAGTCTATGACCAATACCGATACCGCTGACGCCGCATCTACTGTAAAGCAGATTATTGAGCTATGGCAGGCGGGCTCTGAGATTGTGCGCATTACGGTGAATTCACCAGAAGCCGCAGCGCAAGTGGGTTATATTCGCCAACAGCTTGATGCGCTGGGTTGCCCTGTGCCACTCGTGGGTGATTTTCACTACAACGGACATAAATTACTCAGTGCTTATCCAGCTTGCGCTGCTGCGCTGGCAAAGTATCGCATCAACCCTGGCAATGTGGGTAAAGGTAGTAAGCGTGATGAGCAGTTCTCGGCCATGATAGAAACCGCAATTCAGTACGATAAGCCTGTGCGTATCGGCGTGAATTGGGGCAGTCTCGATCAAGAAAAAATGGCAAGCATGATGGATGAAAATGCCAAAGCTGCACAGCCATTGTCAGCAGATGCTTTGATGCGAGAGGCTTTAATACAATCAGCGATTGAGAGCGCCGAACAAGCGGAGTCCATAGGCCTAGCCAGCAATAAAATTATTATTTCTTGCAAGGTCAGCGATGTGCAAGATTTGGTATTGGTTTATCGCGATTTAGCTAAACGCTGCAACTATCCACTGCATCTGGGTTTGACAGAAGCAGGTATGGGCTCTAAAGGCATCGTGGCTTCAACAGCCGCGCTGGCTTTGCTGTTGCAAGAAGGCATAGGCGACACCATACGCGTTAGTTTAACGCCTGAGCCGGGGGAATCTCGCAGTAAAGAAGTGGTCGTTGCGCAAGAGATTCTGCAAACCATGGGCATACGTTCATTTACGCCTTTGGTGACTGCTTGCCCAGGTTGCGGTCGCACCACATCGACTTATTTTCAAG
>JBMSSY010000064.1:0-7673 GCA_049424605.1 Candidatus Methylopumilus sp. | reverse complement strand
AAGTAGGCATTGGCGATAATGATTTCTGTTCTGGCATGGTTGATGGCTGTGAGATAGCTATCTTCAATGTCACGGCGGTGCATAATGTTGTCGCGTAGCACTAATGCTGCTTTTATGCCATTTTGATAAACCTTATGGATAGGAATAGCGGCGTATGAGCTTTGGACGTTGGGACGTAGTTGTGACCAAGCAATGCGCCGCCAGAGCTTATGCACACTGGTGTAGAGCATAGGTAGTAAAGGGCCTTCTATACGCACGGCGTAATCCACTCTGGGCGTGGCGTTGGTGGGGACATCATAATCATCAATAATATTGATGCCACCTACAAAGCCAATGGTTCTATCAATCACCACTACTTTGCGATGCAAACGCCGCAAGCGATTGCGTTTAAGCGTCCAAGGTGAAATTTTGCTGCGATAAAACATCACTTGTACGCCGCCCAAACCTAGGCCTCGAATATAGCTAAACGGTAGGTCTTTGCTACCAAACCCATCGAGCAATAAACAAACTAACACCCCACGTTGTGCGGCGCGCATCAGTGCTTTGCCTATTTGTAGCCCAGTTTTATCTGCTTGGTAAATATAAGTTTGTAGGTAGATTTCATGCTTGGCGCCATTAATCGCCGCCGTAAGGGCAGGGAAATAGTCTGTGCCATTGCGTAGTAATTGAATTTGATTACCGTGGGTAAATTTGCTCATTTTTTAATCAACGTGGCGCTTAACACGGCATGATCCGACATTTTAATAAAGCGTGCACCCGCATGGACTTCGGCATGCTGAATATGAAAGCCACGCACATAGACACGGTCTAATCTTAGCATGGGTAAAATCGAAGGGAAGCTTTTTGCATGGCGCCCAGTATGTTGCTCGAATACTTCGTGCAAGCCCAGCCTGCCAGCAAAGAGGCTACCAGCACGGGTGGTCCAATCGTTAAAATCACCCGCAATCATCAAAGCTTCATCAGCGGGAACATGGGCATCAATATAGTCAGCCACCATTTTTAATTGGGCATGACGCCAGCGGGCAAACAAGCCAAGGTGTACGCAAATAGCATGCAAAGGGCGCTCCCATTGGGGAATTTGCAGTTGGCAGTGCAACATGCCACGCTCTTCGGTGCTGTGTGCGGAAATATCTGCGTTATTCTCAGCGAGGATAGGAAACTTAGAGAGGATGGCGTTGCCGTGATGGCCTGCTGGGTAAACGGAATTTTTGCCGTAAGAAAAATTAGGCCAAATCGCTTCTGCTAAAAAAGCCGCTTGCCCTTGAGCGGGCCAGTTGATAAAGCGCTTGCTATGCGGCGCATGTGCATCGCGGACTTCTTGCAGAAAAACGATATCAGGCTGCAAGGTACGCAAAAGCTCACGCTGGCTATGTAGCGCAAAGTGCGCGTTAAAGTGCGTTAAGCCCTTGTGTATGTTAAAAGTGGCGATGCGTAGCGTGTTGTGCATTCATTCGCCCTATAGACTTAATAAACTTGCTTATGAGACCGCTAACATGCGATCCAAAGTCAGCTTAGCTAACTCAGCCTCGTGGGCCGGCACTTTAATTTGGTTGACGATATTACCTTCAGCCAAGTTTTCTAGTGTCCAAGCTAAATGTTGCGGGTCAATACGCGCCATGGTGGAACATTCACA
The DNA here is from genome assembly GCA_049424605.1 of Candidatus Methylopumilus sp. GTDB lineage: Bacteria > Pseudomonadota > Gammaproteobacteria > Burkholderiales > Methylophilaceae > Methylopumilus_A. Next base: position 6,040 of record JBMSSY010000064.1, on the reverse strand, counting down.
CACGACATGCGACATAAATTGCACAGTTTTACCTTGCGGCTTCATTTGCTCTGCTAAACGATTAACCAAATTAAGCTCTGTGCCCACTAGCCAATGCGTGCCGCTAGGCGCATCAGAAACAGTCTTTAAAATGTATTCGGTTGAGCCTACATAATCTGAGTTAAGACAGACTTCAAACGGCGATTCTGGATGCGAAATCACTAAGCCTTCAGGATGCTCAGCACGGAACTTGGTAATATTTTGTTCGCGGAACATTTGATGCACAGCGCAATGGCCTTTCCAAAGCAAAATCTTGGCATTCTTGATTTGCTCTTCAGTCAAGCCGCCCATCGGCAAATCAGGATCCCACACTGGCATTTGCTCAAGCGGAATGCCCATTTTGTAACCACTCCACCGCCCTAAATTTTGGTCGGGGAAGAACAAGACTTTTTCTTTTTGTGCAAAAGCCCATTCTAAAATTTTGGGCGCATTGGTTGAGGTGCAAACGATGCCGCCATGTTCACCGCAAAAGGCTTTTAGGTCAGCCGCTGAATTAATATAAGTCACGGGGGTAATGCTGGCATCAAAATCCAGCACTTTAGCGAGTTCGCGGCGTGAGCGCTCTACTTTGGCTAAGTTAGCCATATCAGCCATTGAACAGCCTGCTGAGAGGTCTGGCAAAATAGAAATTTGTTCAGGCCGCGACAAAATATCCGCTACTTCGGCCATAAAATGCACGCCTAAAAACACAATGTATTCAGCATCAGTTTCAGCGGCAAAACGAGAAAGCTTCAGTGAGTCACCAGTGTAATCGGCATGGCGATATACGCCTTCTTGCTGGTAATGATGACCAAGAATGACTAATTTTTTACCCAGCTTTTGTTTAGCTGCCACAATGCGCGCTTGCAGATCTTCATCATTGCGCGCTTGATAGGGTTCAAATTTAATTTGCGAAACTTGCATAGCGATTCCGTTAAAGTGTTAAGTGGTGACGCTCGCCGAGTAAACGGAGCGCTTCCACATTTGTCCAAGAGAATACACGCTTGGCGGCCTCGCGCCAATCCACCCATTCATAAGCCACATGCTCATCGGGGGCTAATTTGACCGCCATAGCGGAGGGCAAGACCAAGCCAAATACATGCTCAACGTTATGCGTCACCTCTGGCGCATAACGATAACGCCAGTGTGCGTAGATTTCATAGGTTTGCGAATATTGCCAATCGGTCAAAACAAACTGATGAGCATCTAAACCTGTTTCTTCCATTACTTCGCGTATCGCCGTGTCACGTAGCGTTGCATCTTCGGGCTCTACACTGCCTGTGACTGACTGCCAAAAGCCTGCTTTATCTGCACGCTCAATTAATAAAACCTGTAGGTCTGGCGTGTGGATGACCACTAGAACAGAGATTGGGGTTTTGTAAGTAGCGGAAGTCAATTGATGGCGATATTGGATATTAAAAAGGCGCTAATCAAAGCGCCCTTTTTCTGCTTTAAGCGCCTGCCACGTTTTGCGTGCGTACACGAATATGTAATTCGCGCAGTTGTTTTTCATCGACTTCATTTGGAGCGTTAGTCATCAAGCATTGTGCGCGTTGCGTTTTCGGGAAAGCAATCACATCACGAATAGACTCAGCACCCGCCATTAAGGTCACTAGACGATCTAAACCAAACGCCAAACCGCCGTGAGGTGGCGCGCCGTATTGAAGGGCATCAAGCAAGAAGCCAAATTTCTCTTGCGCTTCTTCTTTGCTAATTTTTAATGCATCAAATACTTTAGATTGCACTTCTTGTTTGTGGATACGCACTGAACCGCCGCCCACTTCCCAGCCATTAAGCACCATGTCATAAGCTTTGGATAAACATGCGCCAGGGTTGGTGGCCAGCAAATCTTCGTGACCATCTTTTGGTGAAGTGAATGGATGATGCAAGGCAACCCAGCGGTCAGCTTCTTCATCATGTTCAAACATTGGGAAATCCACCACCCATAAAGGCGCCCAAGCACGACCATCAACATGGCCTTTATCGTGACCAACTTTAAGACGCAGCGCGCCTAAAGCTTCGTTAACCACTTTGGTTTTATCGGCGCCAAAGAACACGATATCGCCATTTTGTGCGCCCGTGCGTTCAATAATCGCTTGCAAAGCTTTTGCATGAATATTTTTAACGATAGGGCTTTGTAAGCCTTCTTCGTTTAATTGCGTGATGTCGTTAATCTTGATGTAGGCAAGGCCTTTAGCGCCGTAAATCTTGACGAATTCTGTATAAGCATCAATTTCAGAACGGCTGATTGACGCGCCGTTAGGCACACGCAAAGCTGCTACACGACCGTTTTCCATATTGGCAGCGCCTGCAAATACTTTGAAATCGACATCTTTCATGACATCTGAAAGCTCAGTGATTTCAAGCGTGACGCGCATATCTGGCTTATCTGAGCCATAACGGGTCATGGCTTCAGAGAATGGCATGCGTGGGAATTTCGCTGGCAAGTCGATATCTTGTACCGCTTTGAACATCTTGCGGATCATGTCCTCAACAATGTTCATGATTTCTTCTTCGCCCAAGAATGAAGTTTCAATATCCACTTGGGTAAATTCTGGCTGACGGTCAGCACGTAAATCTTCATCACGGAAGCATTTGGTGATTTGGAAATAACGGTCAAAGCCTGACACCATCAACAACTGTTTAAACAATTGCGGTGATTGTGGCAGGGCAAAAAACATACCGTGATGCACACGGCTAGGCACCAAATAATCACGGGCACCTTCTGGGGTGCTGCGGGTGAGCATTGGGGTTTCAACTTCAATAAAACCATTGCTATCTAAATGGTCACGCAAAGTTTTAGCCACGCGGTAGCGCAACATCATATTTTTTTGCATGGCTGGGCGACGCAAGTCGATATAGCGATGCTCAAGACGCACGGTTTCCGTTAGGTTTTCATCATCCAACATAAATGGCGGTGTGAGTGATGGATTTAAAATCTCAATCTCGCTCGCCAACATTTCCACTTCACCAGTTGGAATGTTTTTGTTCACAGTGCCTTCTGGGCGGGGACGCACTTTGCAAGTCACTTTTAACACGTATTCACTACGCACAGACTCAGCAATGGCAAATGCCGCTGGCGTATCAGGGTCAATCACAATTTGTGCCATGCCTTCGCGGTCACGCAAGTCGATAAAAATCACGCCGCCGTGGTCACGGCGACGATGCGCCCAACCACATAAAGTTACTGTTTGGCCGATAAGGTCGCGGTTTACATGTCCGCAGTAATGAGTACGCATATTGAAAAGTTCTTTAGAAAAATTAAAGTTATAAAATTAATTAGGCGTCCGATGTTTCGTCCACACCAGGGTCATGCTCAACCATGTGCGGCGCAGGCGGCGCAACAACGCCCATCGAAATAATATATTTCAGTGCTTCATCCACGCTCATGTGCAATTCAATGACATCGCTTCTGTGCATCATCAAAAAGAAACCTGATGTTGGATTAGGCGTTGTTGGCACATACACGCTGACATAATCACCTTTGAGATGATTAGCTACATCACCCCCCGGTTGCCCAGTCATAAAGGCAATCGTCCAACTGCCTTGGCGCGGGTATTGCACTAACAAAGCTTGCCTAAAGGCATTGCCTGAGTCTGAAAATAAAGTATCAGACACTTGCTTAACGCTGGAGTAGATGGATTTAACCACTGGCACACGAGCCAGCAAAGCTTCCCACAATAACACCACACGTTTGCCAAAAAAGTTGGTGGCAATCACGCCTGTGAACAAAATAATCAACAAGGTGAGTACAGCGCCTATTCCCGGAATGGTTCGACCTAGCTGTGCTTCTGGGCGCCATTCTACTGGCAACAGCAATAAGCTTTGGTCCATCACGCTAATCAGCGTGCTGAGTACCCACACCGTGATAAATAGCGGGACTAATACCAATAAACCTGTAATAAAGTTTTTTTTCATTATCTCTTATCTTTAGTGGCTAGCTTAGTGACAAGCGCAGCCTGTGCCGCAAGCGGCAGGTGCAGCTTCAGTTTTTGTTTCAGATTTGCTTGCATCAGGCTTAGGGGCACTGCCTTTAAAATCGGTGGCGTACCAACCTGTTCCACTCAATTGAAAAGCGGGTGCAGAAACCTGTTTAGCAAATGTTGTTTTGTTGCACTCTGGACATGTGGTGAGGCTAGGCTCGCTCACTTTGCGCATTACTTCTTTTTTAAAGCCGCAACTTGTACATTGGTAATCATAAATAGGCATATCAATCTCCTACTCAAAAAAAGAGAATTATACCCGAACAGACGGGCTTACACATGCCCATTAATCCTCACGCCAAGGTGCGACTTTCAAGAGTAACAACATGCCCGGTATCGCCAAGACAAAACATAGAACAAAAAAGTGCATCCAGCCGAAATATTCCACCAAATAACCAGTCGCGGCGTTGGCAAAAGTACGAGGTACAGCAGCCAAACTAGTGAATAAAGCGAATTGCGTGGCCGTGTAAAGCGGGTTGGTTGTATGCGCGATGTAGGCCACAAATGCCGCCGTTCCAAGCCCCACGCCTAGCGCTTCCAAACCAATCACCAAAGCCAGCCAAGGCAAACTATGCCCCACTGTGGCCAGCCAAGCGAATCCTAAAATAGCGAGCATTTGTACTGCGCCAAAAATCCAAAGGGCGCGGTTAATGCCCAAACGCATCATCCAAACGCCGCCCAACATACCGCCAATCACGCTAGGCCAAAGCCCTGCATTTTTAGCGACTAAGCCTATTTCGGTTTTGCTAAATCCCATTTCGAGATAAAACGGCGTTGCCAGCGCAGTTGCCATGCTGTCGCCTAATTTATACAGAAAAATAAACAGCAATACCGTTAATGCGCTTTTTAGACCGTTACGGGCAATAAACTCTTGAAAAGGCTCAATCACGGCAGCACGCAAGGTTTTTGGGGCGTGGTTTTTAAGGGCTGGCTCGCTAATCAATAAGGTCATCAGCAAACCGGGTAGCATAAATAAAGCGGTAATCAAAAATACGCTAGCCCATGCCATGTGATCAGCCAATATCAAGGACAAAGAGCCGGGCACTAAACTGGCAATTTTGTAGGCATTGACGTGTACGGCGTTGCCCAAACCTAATTCATGGTCTGGCAATAGTTCACGCCGATAAGCATCAAGCACAACATCTTGGCTAGCACTTAAAAAAGCCACCAAAACACAGAAATAGGCGATGGTCATAATATCTAGTTGCGGATGAAACAAGCCAAATACAGGCAAGCTGATGAGCAAGCCTAGTTGCGTAATCAGCAACCAGCCGCGACGGCGGCCCAAAGCAGGGGTAAATCGATCAAACAAAGGCGCCCAAACAAACTTCCAAGTAAAGGGCAAACCTATCAAGGCAAACAAGCCGATTTCTTTCAGCGCAACGCCTTCACTTTTGAGCCAAGCGGGCAGTAGGCTAATCAGGATATAAAGCGGCAAGCCAGAACTAAAACCAGTGAAGATGCAAATCAATATGCGTCGATTGAGCAAGGCTTTTAAAAAGTGATCGTTATTGTTCATAGCCTCAACATTACCCGAAAAGCGCTGACTCATGCCACAATATCGACATGCTTGAATTAAGTTTAATGAGTGCTTTTTTGGTCGGACTACTAGGCGGCAGCCATTGCATAGGCATGTGTGGAGGGATTGTGAGCGCAGTTAGTATGCACTTACCGCAGCACAAACCTAAATTACGCTTTTTATTCGCCTATAACGCAGGACGCATTTTAAGCTACTGCCTTGCTGGCGTGATTGCAGGCTTAGTTGGCGCCACTAGCTTTTTTCTGCAACATATCTTGCCTATCCAACATATTTTATATGGTCTCAGCAGCCTGATATTAATCGCTCTAGGCCTTTATTTAGCTGGCTTTTGGTATGGCATTACTTATTTAGAAAATGCAGGTCAGATGATTTGGAAAGCGCTACAGCCTTATTCCAAACGCTATATCCCTGTGCAAAATCTTAAGCAGGCTTTTATATTGGGTAGTTTATGGGGTTGGTTGCCATGTGGCATGGTGTATAGCGTGCTGATTGCCGCCAG
>JBMSSY010000063.1:0-7713 GCA_049424605.1 Candidatus Methylopumilus sp. | reverse complement strand
AATTGCCGAAGTTGTCAGTCGTGCAACGGGTATTCCTGTGTCTAAAATGATGACGGGCGAACGTGCCAAATTACTCACCATGGAAACCAAACTGCACGAGCGTGTGGTTGGTCAGGATGAGGCGGTGCGTTTGGTTTCAGATGCGATTCGTCGTTCACGCTCTGGGCTGAGTGACCCTAACCGTCCTTATGGCTCATTCCTGTTTTTGGGCCCAACTGGCGTGGGTAAAACCGAGCTATGTAAGGCGCTTGCAGGCTTTTTGTTTGATTCAGAAGATCACCTTATCCGCATTGATATGAGTGAATTTATGGAGAAACATTCTGTCTCACGCTTAATAGGTGCGCCACCTGGTTATGTTGGTTATGAAGAGGGTGGTACTTTAACCGAGGCGGTGCGTCGCAAGCCTTATTCAGTGATTTTGTTGGATGAGGTTGAAAAAGCGCATCCTGATGTGTTTAATATCTTGCTACAAGTATTGGATGATGGTCGTTTGACTGATGGTCAAGGGCGCACAGTGGACTTTAAAAACACCGTGATTATCATGACCTCTAACTTAGGTAGCCAGATGATACAAGGCATGCAGGGCGATGATTACCAAGTGGTGAAATTGGCGGTGATGGGTGAAGTAAAAACACATTTCCGCCCAGAGTTTATTAATCGTATCGATGAAGTGGTGGTGTTCCACTCATTAGGTGAAAGCAATATTAAAGCGATTGCTGGTATTCAATTGCAATACTTGGCTAAGCGCTTAGCGGCGATGGATATGCAATTAGAGGTGAGCGATGCTGCTTTGTCCGAAATCTCTAATGCAGGTTTTGACCCAGTGTATGGTGCCAGACCACTTAAACGTGCGATACAAAGTGAGCTTGAAAACCCACTTTCTCGTGAAATTTTAGCGGGGAATTTCGCACCAAAAGATACCATTAAGGTAGACTTTAAAGGTGGCAAGATGTTGTTCAGCAAGTAAGGTTGATAAATGAACGGTGTGCATTTTTTAGGTAAACATGCGGCATGGTTAGCGGCTTTGTTATTAGTCGCTGGCTGTGCCAGCACGCCTGAACAGCCGCCACAAATTCAGCGTATTTCGCCAGAAGAGCTTGAACGCATAATGCCTAAACCAGTGCCTAATTTAAGCTTGGATGAGATTGTTAAGCTTTCACAAGCTAAAGTGCCAGCTGAACAAATCATTCAAAAAATTAAAGATAGCCAATCGCAATACCAGTTAACTCCCTCTCAATTGATTACGCTTCACAATCAAGGCGTAGAGATTAAAGTGCTGGACTATATGAGCTCAGCGCATGAACAAGCCATACGCGATGGCTTTGCCGAAGAGATTAATAGACGTGAGCAAGCTAAGCTCAAAGAGCAAGAAAAGCTTAAGCGAGATTATCAATTCAGACAGCCTTATTACGACCCCTATTGGTCTTACCCATATCCTTATCCCTACTTGTATGGGCCTCGTTTTCAATATCGCTTTGGCTTCTAATCTTTGATGCAACAGCGTAGCCATAAAATCAGCATTAAAACCCATGGTCGTCGTTTGTACGACATCACCCCTCAAGTGCTTGCTTGGGCGAGGGACAGCGGCCTAAAAACAGGCTTGCTGACGCTTTATATACAACATACCTCAGCCAGTATTTTAGTTAATGAGAATTACGATGCAGATGTGCTGGTGGATATGGAAAGCTTTTTTGCGCGTTTAGTGCCCGATGGCGATAGATTGTTTATTCATACGGCAGAAGGCGCTGACGATATGCCTGCGCATATTCGTAGCGCTTTAACTCAAACCTCAATTTCAATTCCGTTGATTGATGGCAAAGTGGCGCTTGGCATGTGGCAAGGTATCTTTCTTTATGAGCATCGTTTAGCCGCCCATACCCGTCACGTATTACTGCATTTAATCGCCGAGTAGTTTGTTGCAAGCCCCTATTTTATACTCCTATCGTCGTTGTCCTTACGCCATGCGAGCTCGTATGGCACTTCGTTATGCCAATATTGATGTGAAAATCCACGAGATTTCTTTAAGAGAAAAACCAGCGCATATGCTGGCCGTTTCACCCAAAGGGACGGTGCCTGTGTTAGTGCTTGCTAGCGGCGAAGTCCTTGAGCAAAGCCTAGATATTATGAATTGGGCGTTACAACAATCAGATGTGGATGAATGGATTATTCAAGATCAAGAAGTACAAAAACTGACTGCTGATTTGATTGCCAGCAATGATGGCGCTTTTAAACAGGCCTTGGATCAATACAAATACGCGATTCGTTTTCCTGAAAATCCACCCGCTGTTTATCGGGCGCAAGGCGAAATATTTTTGGCGCGTTTAGAAGCACTGCTGCAACAACATCGCTACTTGTGTCGCAATACAATCTCCAAAGCGGATATCGCTATTTTTCCTTTTGTGCGGCAATTTTCTATGGTGGATGAAGCTTGGTTTAAAAGCGCCAATTACCCCGCGCTTAAAGCTTGGTTGCAGGGCTTATTAAATAGTCAGCTATTTATTGATGTGATGCAAAAGCCGCCCTTAGCGAATTAAATTGAGCGAGATTTGAAATCAAACAAGGGTTGCCAGCAAGCAACCCTTGTTTGATTAGTCGATTAAATCAGCAGTCGGCTGGTTGGATTTACCTGCTGGTTTTTCTGATGTGATGTCGTCAAAGTTTAAGGTGATTTGGTCTTGATCATCAATATCAACGTAAACATGACCGCCATTAGCTAATTTGCCAAACAGCAACTCATCTGCCAAGCCACGTCTAATGGTGTCTTGAATTAGGCGAGCCATAGGGCGAGCGCCCATTAATGGGTCAAAGCCTTTTTTACCTAAATAGGCTTTTAGCTTGTCGCTAAAGCTGGCTTCGACTTTCTTCTCATGTAATTGGTCTTCTAATTGCATTAAGAACTTATCAACCACACGGATGATGATGTCTTGTGACAGCGGTGCAAATGAAACCGTAGCATCTAGGCGATTACGGAATTCTGGGCTGAATAGGCGTTTGATTTCAGCCATTTCATCCCCCGCTTGTTTGCCTTGCGTAAAGCCCATGCTGGTTTTTGCAAGCGACTCTGCACCAGCGTTGGTGGTCATAATGATGGTCACATTGCGGAAGTCTGCTTTGCGGCCATTATTGTCGGTGAGCGTGCCATGGTCCATCACTTGCAGCAAAATGTTGTAGATATCAGGGTGTGCTTTTTCAATCTCATCCAATAACAATACGCAATATGGATGCTTGGTAATGGCTTCGGTCATCAAGCCACCTTGCTCAAAGCCCACATAGCCGGGAGGCGCGCCAATTAAGCGTGATACCGCATGGCGTTCCATATATTCAGACATATCAAAACGCACTAATTCTATGCCCAAGGTATAAGCCAATTGCTTGGCTACTTCGGTTTTACCCACCCCTGTTGGCCCCGAAAATAGGAAAGAGCCTATTGGTTTGTTTTGGCTACCCAAGCCACTACGCGCCATTTTAATGGCAGAGGCGAGCGATTCGATGGCTTTGTCTTGACCAAATACCACGGCTTTTAAATCGCGATCTAAGGTTTTGAGTGCGTTGCGGTCATCGCTAGAAATATTCTTGGGTGGAATACGTGCAATTTTAGCGATGATGTCTTCAATCTCTTTGTCGCCAATGACTTTCTTTTGCTTGGACTTTGGCAAGATGCGCTGTGCAGCACCTGCTTCATCAATCACGTCAATTGCCTTGTCTGGTAAGTGGCGGTCATTGATATATTTAGCTGAAAGCTCAGCGGCAGTATTGAGAGCCCCCATGGTGTATTTCACGCTGTGATGTTTTTCAAAGCGTGATTTTAGTCCTTTAAGAATTTCTACCGTATCGGCAATGCTAGGCTCTTCAACATCCACTTTTTGGAAGCGGCGTGAGAGCGCATGGTCTTTTTCAAAAATGCCGCGATACTCTTGGTAAGTGGTGGCGCCTATACACTTTAATGAGCCGTTAGAAAGCGCGGGTTTTAGCAAGTTTGAAGCATCTAAAGTACCACCACTGGCGGCACCTGCGCCAATCAGGGTATGAATTTCGTCAATAAATAACACAGCATCAGGCTGTGATTCTAATTTCTTCATCACCGCTTTGAGGCGTTGCTCAAAATCTCCACGGTATTTTGTGCCCGCCAATAAAGCGCCCATATCCAGTGAGTAAATCACTGCATTAGCCAGCACTTCGGGGACTGTTTTTTCTACGATACGGCGCGCTAAACCTTCGGCAATCGCAGTTTTACCTACCCCAGCTTCGCCCACCAATAGCGGGTTGTTTTTACGGCGGCGGCACAGCGTCTGGATTACCCGCTCTAACTCTTTATCGCGACCAATCACTGGGTCTATCTTGCCCGCTAATACTTGTTCATTCAGGTTTTGTGTATAGCTATCTAAAGCGCTGGCAGGGGGAGCTTCTGCATCGCTGGTCTGCTCAGTTTCGGCTTGTTTAGCTTCTTCGGCGACTTTTGCTAGGCCGTGGGAAATGTAATTCACTACATCTAAGCGAGTGATGCCTTGCTGATGCAAGAAAAACACAGCGTGAGAGTCTTTTTCGCCATAAATAGCGACTAATACATTGGCACCAGTGACCTCTTTTTTACCTGAGGATTGCACATGCAAAATGGCACGTTGAATCACGCGCTGAAAGCCCAGCGTGGGTTGCGTATCAACGTCCTCATCGCCGCCTATGGTAGGGGTGTGCTCTTCAATATAGTGGCTGAGCTCTGAACGGAGGTTATCTAAATTGGCGCCGCAAGCACGCAGTACATCGGCGGCGGTAGGGTTGTCTATCATTGCCAGTAGCAAATGCTCAACGGTAATCAGCTCGTGCCGTTTTTGGCGAGCGTCCATAAAGGCCATATGTAGAGAAACTTCTAATTCTTGAGCAATCATTTTGACTACCTTTTTAAACTTCTGATTTAATTAAACTTCTTGCATATTACATTGCAAAGGATGTCCGTGCTCTTTAGCAAATGCTGTGACTTGACTGACTTTGGTTTCAGCAATCTCTAGCGGGTAAATACCACACACACCAGATCCTCTGGTATGTACTTGGAGCATGATTTGCGTTGCTTGTTCACGATTTTTATTAAAAAAACGTTCTAGCACCTCAACTACAAACTCCATAGGCGTGTAATCGTCGTTGAATAGCAACACGCTATACATTGAAGGCGGCTTTGGTTTTTGCGTTTTAGTCGCTTCGAGTACTGTTTCTTGATGCTTAATGCCAGCCATGTAGGTTCCTATTTTTGAGCCTAATGCAAAAAAATTCAAGCTTGAAATGAAAGTGGTTTTAGCTAAAGCTTTGTTCTTGATTGGCGCTAGCTAGCGGCATCAGCCTAACGCTTTTAACAATTTTATCTTGTGTTTGCATAATTTCTAAAGCGCAATCGCCAATACGAATACTGGTGCCTGTTTCAGGGATATCTTCAAAATGCTCCAGAATCAGCCCATTGAGCGTTCTTGGACCATCTATTGGTAAATTAAGCCCCAGTTTTTTATTCAGGTCACGCAATGAGCAACTGCCATCAACCACCCAAGCGCCATCTTCTTCTTGGTGAAAGGTATTCGAACGTAATGGTGATTGGGTAGTGAAGTCACCAATAATCTCTTCCAATATATCTTCGAGTGTCACCAAGCCTTTGAGTTCACCATATTCGTCCACCACCAATGCCATGCGCTGGTGTTTTTCTTGGAATTGCTGAATTTGCGTGTAAAGCGGCGTGCCTGAGGGGATAAAGTAAGGCTCGCTGATGATTTCGCGTAGGCCTTCAAGGGTCAGCTCACCGTTACGCAGTTGGTTGATTACTTTGCGGATATGGATAATGCCAACCACTTCTTCTTCTGCGCCTTGTTTCACCAATAATCGGGTGTGGTTGCTAGAAGTGATTTGCTGAATCAGCTCTTCAAATGGCGTGTCGAGGTCTATATCTTCAATTTGCGTATGTGCGGTCATGACGTCATCGACACTGGCGTTTTCCAAATCAAACAGATTAAGCAAAATCGCCCGATTTTTTTGAGGGATATAACTGCCTGCATCGCTGACGATGCTACGAAGCTCTTCGGTAGAAACTGCATGCGCCACTTCGCTGAAATTGACTTTAATCCGTAACAGTTTTAACAAGCCCGTCACAAATAGATTCACAAACCAAATGGCTGGGTAAATTGCTTTGGTCAGAGGGTAGAGAACATAGCTGTAGGCAAATGCGATTTTTTCGGCATGGGCGGCAGCAATGACTTTAGGGGTGATTTCGCCAAAGACCAAAATCACAAAAGTGACAATAATCGTCCCAAGGAATAGGCCAGTATTGCTCTCACCTAAAAGTTTTAGGCTGATATCGTCACTGATGGTTGCAATCGCCACAGCAGCAAAGGTATTGCCCAACAAAATGGCACCTAGCAAGTGATCTGTTTTGGCTAATAGTGCTTGGGCTAGTCGCGCACCGCGATGGCCATCGTTAGCAAGATGGCGCAGGCGGTAGCGATTGAGAGTCATTAGACTGGTTTCGGCGCTAGAGAAAAACGCCGCTAATAAGATAAGCAATCCTAAAATTAGGAATTGCATGTGTATCGAGATGTCGTCCAAGTGAGGTATTTATAGAATGTAATGCTTAAGTTTCCTCGCTTTGGCCTTGGCTTGTCAAGGCATCTCGTCGACGGTTTCTTTCTTTTCAGCGCCAGTAATTAAGTTCTCGCGGGAAACGCCTAAGTACAAGGCAATGGGGCAAGCAACCAATACTGAAGAGTAGATACCAAATAAAATACCAATGGTGAGTGCTAATGAAAAGTTATGTAGGGTTTCGCCACCAAATAACAGCATAGAAAGCACCATTAATTGTGTACAGAAGTGGGTAATCACGGTGCGTGACATGGTGCGCGTAATGGCATTGTCAATCACTGTCACCACAGCTGCTTTACGCATTTTTCTGAAGTTTTCACGGACTCGGTCAAACACCACCACAGACTCGTTAACGGAGTAGCCCAATACCGCTAAAATTGCGGCAAGCACAGTGAGATTAAATTCCCATTGGAAAAAGGCAAAGAAGCCAAGAATAATAATCACGTCATGCATATTGGCGATAATCGCCGCTACCGCAAAGCGCCATTCAAAACGCAAAGCTAAGTAGGCCATAATGCCAATAGACACTAATAACAACGCTAAAGCCCCGTTTTCATAAAGCTCTTGGCCAACTTGTGCGCCAACGGTTTCAACGCGACGCATTTCAACGCGATCATCCTCTTTCTTCAAGGCACTGAGCACCTGCTCTGAAAGCTGGGCCGAAGTAATGCCTTTTTTCAGGGGCAAGCGAATCATCACATCATGGCTAGAGCCAAAATTTTGCACGGTGGCTTCATTCAGACCGATGCTATCAACGGCACGGCGCACTTTCACCAAGTCGGCAGATTGTGGGTAGCTCACTTCAACTACTGTACCCCCAGTGAAATCTACGCCTAGGTTGAGGCCTTTAGTGGCGAGTAAGAAGACTGCGAACAAAAATGTCACCAAGGAAATGGCGGTGGTCAGACGACCATAGCTCATAAACGGGATGTCTTTTTTAATTTTAAAAATTTCCATAATCTTTACTCTTAATCAGCGTTGATTTGAGGGCTCTGGTATTAACCAATAGCCAATTTATTAATTTTGCGGCGGTAGCCGTACATCAAGTTAACAATGGCACGCGACACAACCACCGCGCTGAACATTGAGGTCAGAATGCCTAAT
>JBMSSY010000062.1:0-7717 GCA_049424605.1 Candidatus Methylopumilus sp. | reverse complement strand
GATTCTTTGTAGAACATCACTTGGTCATTATCTTGTGGTTCGTACAATTGACCAGCAGATGAGTAAATGCCCAATTGACGGAACATGCCTTCCATACCAAATGTACGCGCTTCATCAGGCACGATAGGCACGATGTATTTACCGATTTGCTTATCACGCACCAAAGTCGAAAGAATACGTACAAACGCCATGGTGGTTGAGATTTCACGGTCACCTGTGGCGGCAAGCATATTGTCGAAGGCTGAAAGTTCAGGCACCACCAATTCATTGCCTTTGCGACGACGGGCTGGCACAGAGCCGCCCATGGCTGCACGGCGCTCTGCCATGTAGATCATTTCTGGAGAGTCTGCGGGCGGTCTGTAGAAAGATAAGCTTTCTACTTGTTCGTCTGTGAGTGGCAAATCAAAGCGATCACGGAAGGCTTTTAATGAAGCGATGTCCATGCTCTTTTGTTGGTGAGTGGTGTTTTGCGCTTCACCCGCATCACCCATGCCGTAACCTTTAACCGTTTTTGCCAAGATAACCGTTGGTTGGCCTTTATGTTGTGTTGCTGCGGCATACGCTGCATACACTTTATGTGGATCGTGACCACCACGGTTCAAGCGCCAAATGTCTTGGTCAGACATTGCGGCAACCATTTCTTTTAATTGCGGGTATTTGCCAAAGAAGTGTTCACGGGTGTAAGCGCCGCCTTTAGCTTTAAAGTTTTGGTATTCACCATCTACGCATTCTTCCATGCGTTTTTTGAGCAAGCCATCTTTGTCCATGGCTAATAGTGGATCCCAATATGAACCCCAAATAACTTTTAATACGTTCCAGCCAGAGCCACGGAAATCAGATTCCAACTCTTGGATGATTTTGCCGTTGCCGCGCACAGGGCCGTCAAGACGTTGTAAGTTGCAGTTAATCACGAAAATAAGGTTGTCTAATTTTTCGCGTGAGGCCAATGAAATCGCGCCTAATGATTCAGGTTCGTCCATTTCACCGTCACCGCAGAATACCCAAACTTTACGATCTGAGGTATCGGCGATACCGCGGTCGTGTAGGTATTTTAAGAAACGGGCTTGGTAAATGCCTTGTAGTGGGCCTAAACCCATAGAAACAGTTGGGAACTGCCAGAAATCAGGCATTAACCAAGGATGTGGGTAGCTAGATAAGCCGTTGCCGCCAGTTTCTTGACGGAAGTTATCCATTTGATCTTCTGTTAAACGGCCTTCTAGGAAAGCGCGTGCATAAACGCCAGGTGATGAGTGACCTTGGAAGAATATTAAGTCGCCACCGAATTTGTCATTCGCTGCGCGGAAGAAGTGGTTAAAGCCTACATCATATAAAGTTGCCGCTGATTGGAAGCTGGCAATGTGTCCGCCCACGCCTGGTGATTTTTCATTGGCGCGAAGTACGGTCATGATGGCGTTCCAACGAATCAGCGCACGAATACGGCGCTCCATATCGGGGTTGCCGGGCAGTCTTTGTTGCAAATGCGTAGGGATGGTATTCACATACGCAGTGGTTGCATTGTAAGGTAGGTAAGCACCAGAACGACGCGCTTTATCAATCAGTGTTTCTAATAAGAAGTGCGCACGTTCGGTTCCCTCGTTGGCCAATACCGCATCAATGGCTTCAAGCCATTCTTGGGTTTCTTGTGGGTCAATATCGGGGGTAAATGCCATAGGGTGGTTCTCCAGGAAACTTTTAGACTACGCTAAAAGGTATAATCAACTAGAAATGTTACAACTCTAGGTCGTGATTGTTTGTCGCTTGATTAGTGGGTGATTGTTTAGCTACTCGCTATCTTCGCTTTTTTGACTGCTTTGGTCAAGTTTTGGCAGACTTTTTGCTAGGCTATTCAAATACCTAATATAGTGTTTTTGATGAAATTAGCGACATTTAATGACATTTAAAAGAATTTAGTGAGGTTTTTGTATGTCCATTGTCTTAAAACAAAATTTAGCGCTTGCTGATGAAAAGTCCTTGCTCGCGCATCAGCATTTATTATTTGTTTTACCCGCGCTACGCCCCGATGCATTGCCTTTCTCATCCGCTTTGGACGCCAAGCTCAAGCGCACCGCTAAAAAATATAGCGATTTGAGTAAAACGCCCATCCTCACCGATTTGCCTAATGGTGCGGTTGCTAGTTGGGTGGTGCTGGAGGACGATTTAAGCACTTTTAAGCGTCAGACTTTATTGCGGCTAGCGATTAAGCCTTTACTGGATGAGCATCCTCAAGCGTTGGCGATTGCGGTTTATGGGACTGATGCGGCGCGTCAACAATCCGCCCAAGATGCATTGTATGTGGCAAGTGTAAATGCGGCAGCATTGCCTGAGCGCAAAGGTAAAGCCGCTCAAGCCGATAAGCCACAACAGTTAGAGGTGATTTTCATTGATGGCTGGCAAGCGGCAGATGATTGGGCAGAGATTCAGGCTTTGGTGGCGGGAAATGTGTTGGCGCGCAATTTAACCATGACACCGCCCAACGAACTTAATCCCAGCCAATATCGAGTTAAGATTGCTGAGCTTGCAAAGTCGCATAATTGGCAATATCAAGAGTTTGATATGCAAGAGCTTACTCGCATGGGAGCGGGTGCTTTTGTTGCGGTGGGGCAAGGCTCTGACCCTCAGGATGCGGCGATTGTGCATCTAACTTACGCGCCTCAACAGGCTAAAAAACATATTGCTTTGGTGGGTAAAGGCATTTGCTTTGATACAGGTGGGCATAATCTTAAGCCAGCTAAATATATGAGCGGCATGCATGAAGATATGAACGGTTCAGCTGTGGCTTTAGGCATTTTGTTAGCGGCGACACAAGCCCAATTGCCGATCAAAATTGATTGCTGGCTGGCGATTGCTCAAAATCATATTAGCCCTAAGGCTTATAAACAAAACGATGTGGTCACCGCGCTTAATGGCACGACCATTGAGATCGTGCATACCGATGCCGAAGGGCGCATGGTGCTTGCCGATACCTTGACTTTGGCCTCGCGTGAAAAACCAGACTGGATGATTGATTTTGCAACGCTGACTGGTAGCATGATGAGCGCACTGGGCGATCGTTACAGCGGTGTGCTGAGCAACACACCTGACTTGCTTTGCAAGGCGGTGGCTATGGGCGCAACGGTAGGTGAGCGAGTCTGCGCTTTTCCTTTTGATGAGGATTATGACGAGGAGATTGAAAGTAGCATTGCGGATGTCAAACAATGCACTTTAGAAGGTGGCGCCGACCATGTCCATGCCGCACGCTTTCTTGCCAAGTTTGTTGAAAATAATACGCCATGGCTACATGTGGATTTATCTTCATATAGCCGTAAGGGCGGCCTAGGTGCAGTAGCTAGTGATGTGAATGGCTTTGGGGTTGCGCTGACATTTGCCTTGCTCAAGCAATACGCCAGTTAGACATTAGAAAATATCGCTTTATTATCGTAATGATTGTGAGTCAATAATGCAGTTTGCCTTAGTCTTTTTTCTGAATACTATTTTGGTGCTTATCACCATTTTGATTCATTACGAGGCTTTGTATCATTTGGCAAACTTTCTGCCCAAGCTTAAACGGCTGACTCCACGCTATCGGGTTCTATTAGGCGTTTGCGTGATTTTTGTTTGTCATGTGTTTGAAATTTGGATTTTTGCTTTAGGCTATTACGGCACCTTGCATCTCAATGGTATGGGCGTGCTCAAGGGCGATTACTCGCCAGATGGCACATTCTTAGATTGCGTTTACTTGTCTTTTATCACCTTTACCACCGTGGGTTATGGCGATCTTGTTGCTCAAGGCTATGTCAGATATTTAACGGGCTTGGAAGCCTTAACAGGCTTAGTGCTGGTGACATGGTCTGCCTCTTTCTTATTTATCGAGATGCAAAAGTATTGGAATATATCAAAGCACTCTTGAAGGCTTATTTGTGTAACCAAGCACCTAGGCTTAACAATATTCTTTGGTAGCGCTGTCCGTTCAAAATCGCGTTTAAGTTTTGATAAGCAAAATGGTCGCATGGCGAATTTAAGAATTGCCCCAGCCATTCTAAGTCTTGAATAATGCTCAAGGTATCTTTGTCTGTCGCGCGATAGCCACTATAAGCCAAGGCGCTGGCAAGCCGATTGTTAGCAAGCTTCATATGATAAACCGCTGGCGTGTGGTTGACCTTTTTAAGAATCTCTTGGTTATCCTGCATGCTAGTGAGAGCTTCTTGCATAATCTGCTTAGTCGTCGGCGGCTGTTTATAACGCTTGATATTCATGGCTTGTGCATGGGTTTTAATCAAAGGTTGCGGGCGTAAATAACGATAGCCCATTTGCGCTTTACTACCATTTTCAATGCTCATCGGAATATCTTGCTGCAAAGCTAATGCAAGCTCAAATAGATGCGATGTTTTGCCTTGTTTGAGTTCAATTTCTAACTCCTGTATCGGGCAGATATGTTCACAGACCCTTGTAGTAACGCTTTTAAGGTCGCCTATATCTACTGAAACCTCAATCACAGAGCCATCAGGATATTTTAATAGCCAATCAGTACGCACCACATCCACGATAAAAATAGGCTTGAGCGCGGCTCTGAGTTTCGCATCGGCAAAAATATTGGACAAATGAGGATCGGTGATTTTATTAAAGTCAGGCTCGTTGTTGCTGAGTAAATCTTCCCACTCTAAACGCTGATGCAGGCCGCCTATTGATTGACCTGTACTTTTAATGGCCTGAAACCAGCCGCCAGACATGCTACGAACCCTAAGATTCAAGCCTGCATCTAGCAAGGTAAAGTTTGGCGTATCGTAATAAATGCTGACCAGTTTGCGTGTCCAAGGCTGCTCGATCAAACGATCGGTAATCGCAGGATGATGATTTAATAAGCTAGCGTTTGATTCGTCTATGCGAAGCTTAAGTTCGATTTCGTTGGCCATGGCTGACTATTGTGCTTGATGCGGCGTGATATGCGAAGCTTTTAAACTCAATCACCCGCTAAAGCATATCAGGCGAGATAACTGCGCGAATAATCGCTTGTTCTTCCTCTGCTCTAATGCGGCTGGCAATCCACCAAATCGCCCCTTTTTTAACGCACCAATATTGGGTTTTATGGGTCATTGCAATCGCTGCGGCAATGCCCAGCGTGGGTTGATGCCCAACAATCAACACTGAGCCTTTGCTGGTGTCCCAATTCGCTGTTTTTAATAACTCGTGAGCAGAGCGCTCAGGCGCAAGTTCTGCCAGTGTGGTGTAGGGTAAATCTAAGGCGCTTGCGGTTTGTTGCGCCCGCTTAGCAGGGCTCACTAAAATCTTGGTGTCTTTAGGCATGCGCGCTTTAAGCCAAGCAGCCATTTTTTTAGATTGTTCGATACCTTTAGCGGTCAGCGCACGCTCCATATCTGGATAGCCATCTTCGGCTTCAGCATGACGCCATAAAATTAGTTCCATAGATGAGATTGATTTCGTTCAAATGTATGTGAAAATGGTATAGCGAAAAGTAATTTTTTCAAAGTGATTTATAAGGTGTTTGGCGCATCAATGCTTGGGTTCAAATGGGTTTAGATGGGCTTCGATAGGTTTAGAAAAGAGTGATGATTTGATTCTTGATGTTTATTTCCCCCAGTTCGCACAATTTTTGCTCAGCAACAACGGCAGCTCAGCATTCGCCCAGCTCTGCGCTCAGGGGCAATGGCAAGTCGATGCTCAGCATCCACTTGAAGCTAAGCTTTGCACCCAGTTTGGCCTTACAAAGCAGCTAGATTGGCCTTTAGCGCCTATGCGTTTGTTGGGTGAGGGTGTGGCAGTGCAGGCAGGGTATTGGTTTTTGGTGCATCCCGTAAATTTTGTATTGCAAAGAGATTTTTTCACGCTGGGCGAAGCGCTACATTTAACGCCCGAAACAACACAAACCTTAATCGGCTATTTGAATCAGCATTTTTCTCAAGATGGCTTACACTTTTTGCCCAGCGATGCGGGTGATTGTTGGTATTTGCATGTGGCAGATGAAGTGGATGTCAGCACCTATAGCCTTGCCGAAGCGCTTGGGCGGGATGTGGGTAAAGTCATGCCCTATGGCAAGCATGGCATGAGGTTTCAAGCTTTACTCAATGAGGTGCAAATGTTGTTGCATGAGCATCCGCTTAATCAAGTTCGCGAGCAGCAAGGCTTGCCAGCAGTTAATAGCATTTGGCTTTCTGGCGGCGGCAGTTTACAGCGCATTAATCCTCCGCCGACTAAGCCTAAGTTTAAATTTTTTGCCCATGATGGCTTAAGTTTGGGTTTGGCTAAATGGGCTGGATTAACTTGCCATGCTGGATTTTTAGATGATTCAACATTCAAGCATCAACAAAATGGTGAGCACGCTGTTGTGGTGATGAGCACTCAAGAGCTGTCTGCAAGCGCTTGTTTCTCAGTATTGTTGCAAGCGCTAAAACGCAACAAGCTAAAAACTTTGCGCTGTCACTTTGATGTGCATGGCATGACTTTTACACTGACGCTCAACGCGCTGGACGCATGGAAGTTTTGGCGCAAGCGCCGCCCCGTTCAGACTTATTTTAATTTGGATAAGCCATAAACATGGTCAATATTGTACAACGTAGTTTTAGCTCGCAAGCCGCGGTGGACTTGGCTCAAAACGGAGTTATGCCGATTTTGGCTAGGATATTGGCTGCGCGAGGCATACAGCAAGCGGCGCAGTTGGATGTTTCTTTAGCTAAGCTGATTCCGCCTGAGCAATTAAGCAACGCGCCTCAAATGGCGGTATTGCTGGCCGATGCGATTGCTCAAAAGCAATCTTTGCTGGTGGTGGGTGACTATGATTGTGATGGCGCAACTGCCACCGCCGTGGCTGTGCGCGGCCTGCGAAGTATGGGCGCCCAAGTGGACTATCTAGTGCCTAATCGTTTTGAGTATGGTTATGGCTTAACGCCTGAGATTGTAGTGCTTGCTGCGGCGCGTCAGCCTGACATTATTATCACGGTGGATAATGGAATTGCCAGCGTAGAAGGCGTGGCAAAAGCCAATAGCTTGGGGATTAAGGTCTTAGTCACAGACCATCATTTGCCAGGGGATGCTAAGCCAGAAGCCGCTTGTATTGTGAATCCTAATCAGCATGGATGCGAATTCCCCAGTAAAAATCTGGCGGGTGTAGGCGCGATTTTTTATGTCATGCTGGCCTTGCGTGCCGAGTTAAGAGCGCGCGGCGCATTTGCTGACCAAGCGGAACCCAACTTAACGGAATTGCTTGATATTGTTGCCTTGGGCACGGTGGCAGATTTGGTCAAGTTGGACGATAACAACCGCATTTTGGTGGAGCAAGGTTTGCGCCGCATTCGTGCTGGAAAAGCATGTCCAGCCATTCGTGCTTTGTTTAAGCTTGCAGGTCGCGATATCAGCAAAGCCAATGCGCAAGATTTGGGTTTTAGTGTTGGCCCCAGACTGAATGCGGCAGGGCGTTTGGATGATATGTCATTAGGTATCGCCTGTTTGATTAGCGATGATGAAAGCGAAGCAACGCTACTCGCCCAGCAATTGCACAGCATGAACTTAGCTCGTCGCGCCATTGAAGCCGATATGCAGGAAGCCGCCAATATCTCATTAGCAGCAGTGGATGTGCATGGGCAGTTTAGTTTGAGTATTTTTGAGCCTGATTGGCATCAGGGCGTGATTGGCATTTTGGCCTCGCGTGTCAAATAGCAATATAACATCCCGGTGATTGACTTTTCATTGGTGAGTGATTGCAATCTCAAAGGCTCTGGGCGCTCGT